>JAVEWB010000174.1:0-5348 GCA_034004765.1 Anaerolineae bacterium | reverse complement strand
CACCCCAATTCATCACTCGTGAATCCTGAAGCTTACTCTCGCGCCAAGCTTTTTCACCGCCGAGAACGCCGAGGGCGCAGAGATAAAAAGCAGCAAACAGAAAAAATCTCGGCGGTCTCCGCGCTCTCAGCGGTTCACTCTTTAAGAATCAAGGAGGCTACCATGATCTTGCACATCACCACCCAACGCCAATGGGCAGCAGCCCAACAGCAGGGCATTTACCGGGGCGACACACTGGAAAGCGATGGCTTCATCCACTGTTCGCTCGTGGGCCAGGTCACGCACACCGCGAATCGCTTCTTCACCGGACAGGAGGGACTGCTCCTTCTCTGCATTGATGAAGCCAACGTCCGGGCAGAGATCCGCTATGAGGACCTCTACCAGGCGGGGGAAACCTTCCCGCACATCTACGGCCCGCTGAACCTGGACGCCGTCACCGAGCCCCTGGACTTCCCACCAAACGATGACGGGACCTTTACCCTCCCAATGAGTCTACAAGAAAGAGGCAAAACTGATGTCTGAAAAACCTCCCATGCGCGTCGACCGGCGCACCTTCCTGAAATGGATCATGGGCCTTACCGGAGTCTCTCTGGTGGGCTGCATGGCACGGGACCTCTTCAAAGGGGTCAAGACGCCTGCTCCCACAGAGACTCCCACTTCCACGCTCGCGCCCACCCATACCCCTCCTCCCGGCGCGACCTCCACACCGGTGCCCACTCCCACAGAGGAACCCTGGGTCCTGCCCAACAAGCCTTCCAAGCTGGGGATACACGCCATCAAGCCCAATAACACTTTCCCCTTCGTGCGCGATGTGACGGCAGGCGGGGGGCACGTGACACTCGTGAAAGCATTGGGCGGAATCGGGCTCCTGCCCGAGGTCAAAACGGTCTCACCGAACACCGTCACCGTCGGGCGCGTCGAGGATATCGAAAATGTGGATGCCGAAGGTGATCCGGCAGAGAAAGCCGCACAGATCATGAGCGTCCACATGGAGAAATGGGCACAGAACCGCGAGGGGGTGGATTACTGGGAGATACTCAATGAGGCCAACCCCGGCACGCCCGAGGGTCACGCCTGGCTGGCGCGCTTTCACAGTGCGGCGATGACGATTGCCGAAGCCAACGGCTACCGCCTGGCGCTCTTCTCCTACAGCACCGGCGTGCCAGAGTGGCAGGATTGGGCCGCGATCGTCGAGACCGGCGTCTTCGCGCAGGCCAAAACCGGCGGACACATCCTGTCCCTGCACGAGTACAACTGGCCCAAGATGAGCACCAGTTGGGGCATCGGCATCCCCAATCAGCCCACGCCGGACCCCGATCGGGGGGTCTTCACCTGCCGCTACCGCCACCTCTACCGCGACTTCCTCATCCCGCGCAATGAGGTGATCCCCCTGGCAATCACCGAGTGTGGCCTGGACCCGGGCCTGCCCAGCGGCGAGACCGTGATCGACCCGGATTGGAAGCGGCGCTGGCTCAAGGAGATGGCCTGGTATGACAGCAAGCTGGTCGAGGATGACTACGTCATCGGCGCGGCGCTCTTCACGATCGGAGGGGACGATCGCTGGGATCACTTCGACTTCGAATCGCTCCTGCCAGACTTGCAGGCCTACATCCTGATGCTCAAAGACGCAGGGAAATAGGGCTTTTGCCACGAATTTCACGAATGGACACGAAAGGTAAAAAAAGCTGGGAGAGCTTGTAGCTCTCCCAGCTTTCACGTTGCAGTTGTGACAGACGCCGCACTAGGCGATCGTCACATCCTTGCAGAGATAGACGTCCTGAATGGCATTCAACAGCTCTACACCCTCAACCATGGACTTCTGGAAAGCCTTGCGCCCGCTGATCAATCCCATGCCGCCCGCGCGCTTGTTGATCACCGCGGTGCGCACCGCCTGCGCCAGGTCATCCTTGCCCGAAGCGCCGCCGGAGTTGATCAACCCCACCCGGCCCATGTAGCTGTTGACCACCTGGTAGCGGCAGAGGTCGATCGGGTGATCAGTGGACAGCTCGGTGTACATCCGCTCGTCGAGTTTGCCGTAGCCGGAGTTCCCCATCCGCACAGCCCGGTAGCCGCCGTTGGTCGTGGGGAGCTTCTGCTTGACGATGTCCGCCCCGATCGTGGAGCCCAGGTGGTTGGCCTGGCCGGTGAGGTCCGCACTCTCGTGGTAGTCCTTCCCTTCCACCTTGAAGCCGGGGTTGCGCAGGTAGCACCACAGAATCGTGGCCATCCCCATCTCGTGCGCCTGCTTGAAGGCCTCGCTGACCTCCACGATCTGGCGCGCGGACTCCGGCGAACCGAAGTAGATCGTCGCGCCCACGGCGACAGCGCCCATATCCCAGGCCTGTTCGATCTGCGCGAAGAAGATCTGATCGTGCTTGTTAGGATAGGTGAGCAGTTCATTGTGGTTGAACTTGAGGATGAAGGGGATCTTGTGCGCGTACTTGCGTGCCACCGCCCCCAGGACACCTAAGGTCGAGGCCACCGCATTGCAGCCGCCCTCGATGGCCAGCATCACAATCGCCTCGGGGTCGAAATAGATGGGATTGGGAGCGAAGGAGGCCCCCGCCGAGTGCTCGATGCCCTGATCTACCGGCAAGATCGAGAGGTAGCCGGAGCCGGCCAGACGGCCGTGGCTGAAGAGCGACTCGAGGCTGCGCAGCACCTGAACCGGGCGGTCGCTGGGCGCGAAGATCTGATCGACAAAGTCCGGGCCCGGCACGTGGATCATCGCCTTCGACACCGTCTTGCACTCATGGGTGAGGAGCGACTCCGCGTCCCCCCCTAACAACGCCTCGATTTTCTTGTAATCTACTGTCATATCACCCTCCTTAATTTATTGGATAGCAGCCGTGGAGCCTCGCTTCGCGTCATACCACGCTGCCGAGAAAAATCTGCAGGCCACCCACGGTGTGGATCCGTGATCGGCACCCCCTATGATAATCCCAAAAGGGTCGCTGGCAAATCAGATTATTGGAACAAAGCCCGTGTTATTGTGCACTTCCCCCCCCTTGGTGAGGCCATATCTGCGAAATCTGTGTAATCTGCGGATGATACAATCCACAGATTTCGCAGATTACACAGATTATACGGCTACTTCAGATCGACCAGCGGCGAGAGGCGTGCAATGGACTTCTCGACGAAATCGTCATCATCCACGGAGAGCTGAATGGCGTGGGTCGGGCAGACCTCGACGCAAAGGCCGCAGCCGCGGCAGGCATCGGAGATCACCGCGCGGCCGCCCTCCATGTGGATCGCATCGACGAAGCAGACGTCCTGCGTGCACCGCTGGCAGCCAACGCACCGATCGGTGACGACGACGTTGACGCCGGGCATCCGCGTGACGCGGGCGCTCATCGACGTCTCCAGGTGCGGCAGAACCCGCCAGAGGCAGCAGCAGGGACAGCAGTTGCAGATCGTCAGCAGCTTGTTGCCGGGCGTCGCGCCGGCCCAGACGGTATCGATGCGGTTGCGCCCGATCATGTGCACCAGTCCCGCCTCGCGGGCGCGCTGCACGTGGTCCAACACCTCCTCTTTCGACGCCAGATGTCCCAACTTGGGGTTGACCCGCAGCACCGCCTCGCCCAAAAAGACGCAGCCCAGATCGATGGGGTAATGCTCGCAGTGGTTGGCATCCCGGCAGAAGCAGGTATTCATGATCCAGCGGTACCCGGCTTCTTCGATGAAGTGATCGACCACCCCCGAGGGGAGCACCACGCTCTCCTGCGGCGTGATCGGCTGGTGGATCGGGATCACCGTATCCTTGGGAAGATACAGGACATCGTCCCCTGCGAAGAGCAGTTGGTCGATCAGCTTGCCGACTCCGGGCCATTTGGTGAGCTTGGCAATGCGAAAGCGATCCGGGAAATAGTGCTTGATCAGATTCACGAACCACATCGGACGTCCCATCACTATATCATCCTTCCCCCATGGCATACAGCAATGCCAGGCTATCGTATCTGTGTGCCGCGTCTAAGTATACACAAGGTGGGAAGAAGGCAAAACGTGAAACGTGAAGACGTCATGCGTCAAACGTCAGGGGCGCTGTAGGGGTGGCTCTCTGTCCCCGCCCGGGGCTGATTCCCGCTCGCCCTGGGAGCGCCGAGCGCCGGCTCGGCCTTTCAAATAACATGAAAGTAGACTGCATCGCAGGGCTATGGTAAAATGTGTATAGAGGAACCTCGAATCACAAAGGGGAGAATATGGAGTTTTGTAACAGAATCATTCAGGGAGATTGTGGGGAGATCCTAAAAAGCTTCCCGGACAACTCCATTGATTTAATCTTTACCTCACCGCCCTACGCGGATCAGAGGCAAAATACCTACGGCGGCGTAAGTCCCAGCCATTATGTAGATTGGTTTCTTCCAAAAGCCGAGCAATTTCTACGCGTCTTAAAACCTACCGGCACCTTCGTTCTGAACATCAAGGAGAGAGTGGTAAATGGTGAACGCCATACCTATGTCATCGACCTGATCTTGAAGATGCGAGAACAAGGTTGGCTGTGGACCGAAGAATTTATGTGGCACAAAAAGAATTCTTACCCGGGCAAATGGCCCAATCGATTTAGAGATGGATGGGAAAGGCTCTTACAGTTCAACAAGGAACGTAAGTTCAATATGTACCAAGAAGCTGTAATGGTTCCTGTAGGAGAATGGGCTAAAGATCGATTAGCTAAATTGAGCGAAACCGATAAAATTAGAGACGAATCCAAAGTTGAAAGTGGATTTGGCAAAAACATCTCGAACTGGCTAGGTCGCGACCTGGTCTATCCCGATAATGTGATCCACATGGCAACTGAATGTTCAAATCGAAATCACAGCGCGGTTTTCCCCATAGAGTTACCCAAGTGGTTCATTAATTTATTTACGATTAGAGGGGATATGGTTTTAGATCCGTTTGTGGGTTCAGGAACTACCCCTGCGGCAGCCAAACTACTAGGTAGAAATTACGTAGGGATCGACATCAGTGAAGAGTATTGCCACATTACAGAAGAAAGATTGACACAAATACAGCCTCGCCTATTTGAAAAAGCCGAAGATTACGACACAAGGAGCACGGAATGAACCACCTTGAGCTGAATGAAGTATGTGAATATGTAAATAGCAACATCGTCGATTTTCATGAGCGGCGAATAGCCTCCTTAGAAAAGTTGACTCTTAATCGGCTGCTTTCGAAAAATCCCTATCTCTTTAAAGCTAAATACATCACTGACGCAGCAGATCTGATAAAAAGTCTCTTGGAAGCATTTCTTTCTTCGTCCGAGGAAAAACTTTTTGGGGACTTTCTGGAAGGATTAGCCATCTTTGTCGCTGGCAAAACCTGCAACGGCCATAAGTCAAGCACTCAGGGCG
>JAVEWB010000173.1:0-5357 GCA_034004765.1 Anaerolineae bacterium | reverse complement strand
GCGGTGATAAATTCGAAGTTGAGGGGCCAGGTGTCGGAGAGCGTCACGTTTCTGGCCACGTAGGATTGCGCCGTATTGCGGTTATCGACCTCAAGCCGCCAGGTCACCAACTCGCCCGGTGAGGCATACACTATCTTTCCGAACGTGCCGCCGGCCACCCGCCCCTGCTTCAATAACGTCATGTCCGGCTGCAAGGTTCTGAGGGTGAGCGCATCTTCATCATAGCTGAGATGCTTGCCACAGGGTCCCTCCGCCGAAGCAGAGGCAGAGGACTGCGGTGTCGAAGGAGCAAAACAGGTCGTTTGCACCGGCACAAAGATACGCACGACGTACATAGGCGGCAATGCCGTGAACCAGGCGGAAACCTCCGGCGGAGCATCGGCCCACCGCCAGATCAACTGTAATTCCCCCACACCCGTCACTACTACCGGGGTAAAGCCGGTCGTAGAAGCAATTTGATTGTTAGCCGAGTCCCATACAGTCACAGTTATCGGGGCTCCGGGCACAGGAGTCAAATTAATAAGGGTCTCGGTGATATTGAGGTGGTACAGGCTTACATCGGAAGAAGCATTCTTGGTCGTGAAAATCACCTCGCCAATATCACACATGGGGAGATCCGCGCTCTCCCCATTATTCGTCAGGAGGTAGGGATCCGGTGTATCGAACTCCACGCGGGCTTGCGGGTTCACACAGGTGGTGCCGAAGCAGCTATGCTCCGCGCTGATATCCACGTGCAAAGGATTACAGGCAATCACATCCGCGGTGACCGTCACCGCCCGCTGTTGGTTCGGCCCCAACGCATCGATCTTGAAGATCACATCGGAATCGGTGATCGGCAGCGTTCCACTGAGCGAAATCCCAGCCGCGTTATCCGGTGTATAGCCGGTCACCGCGAGCCCGTAGAGCGTATTCTTGACCAGCACATCCGTCGCGGTCAGATTGCCGTTGTTGGTGATGAAGAACTTCCAGAGCACCTCCTTCTCACGCACGGTATACTTCAGCGGCGTGGCAAAGAGCAGAAGTCCGGGAGTACGGTAAAGGTGATCCCGGCTCACCTGCGAGCGATGCACGATAGCGCACTGGCTCTGATACACGATGCCGGCATCCCACACCGACTCCTCCGTACAGTTGAGATCCATATCGAACCCGATCTCGCCGCTGCCATCGAGGTCTGCCGCAGCAGGGAGGGTGAAGGTGATGATCCCCATCCCGCCGCCGATGGCATCATTGGTCACGACCGCGATGGAGCCCACCGCAGCCAAAGAGCCCGAATAAGCAAAATTGCGCGCCGAACGAATCTCAGAAGCAGATGCGGTGAAGGTCACCACGATGTGATCAGTCAGCCGGTCCGCCACGTTGTCATTCACCGTAATCCGTACCGGATTGGTGCTGCACTTATCCAAGATCCGGGGGTTGAGCCCAAGCGAAAGGTCCCCCCGGCTGATGGTCAACTGCTGTGCCTGGTTGAAAGAGCCATTCCCCGCACAGGCCACCGCATCACTCACGCCAGGTAGATAAAGCTGCGTCCAGTCATAGAAAGTCTGATCGACCTCCCCATCCAATGCAGCTTCAGGGATCAGAACCGTATAGGTCAGGACCAATGTTAGATTCTGCGTCGGCACGGTGGGAACCGCACTATCGAACGGGCTCAAATCGATCACCAATTGGCCGCTTGTAGTTACCGGCGTCAGTTCAGTCGTATAGTCTACACCATTCACCGTTGCGATGAGCGAACCCGGCTGGTATTGCAGTGACGTCGCGCTCGGTAATGCTCCGCCACCGATAGGCGTTCCCAGAGCCTCCGTAAATACAGCTCCGGTCCAGGTCACAACCGTCGATCCGGTGATCAAGTAGCGGCTGACCAGCGTAAATCCTCCTGCGCCACACACCTCAAAGGAGCCTGCCGCGACGTTGCTGGGGAAAACTCCCTCCTCATTAGTGATCGCCGTCTCTACCTGATCCGTGACATCCAGCACGGCACAGCCGGGGCAGGTCGGCTGTGCTGTCGCTCTGACACCGTTCGCAACAAGGTCACTGGCCCCACAGACACCACCCGTCGTCGTAATCGCCTGGACGGTATAGATCAGGGTTTCATTGAAGGTCCCCGGTGCGTCCCCGGGGTCGAAAGACCAGAAGATCATGCTGCCCGAAATCACGGCGCTGCCCGTGCTTACCAGAGAGACTCCCTGCAGCGCGAATTCGGCGGGCAGCGTATCGGTCAAGAAAACACCACCGGCGATATGGTCAGGATTCTCCCCGGAAAGTGTGATCTGATAACTGAAAACCTCGCCGCTGGCGACAATCCCTGGCCCCGTCTTATTCACCGCCAACGTCGGTTCCTCACCTAGAGCGGCCTGATAGAGGATTTCCACAGGGTTCCCCGTGAACGGCGCGCCGTTGCACAGATCCTCGTACAGCGGCGTAAAGCCCACACTCCCTGAGCCTGCAGCGCAGACGGATGCGGCTGTGGGCCGCACCTGGAACGTCAAAATGACCGGATCCACAACACTGGCCATCGGCAGCGTGCCGGTAGGGACACCCGCCGTATAGCTAAAAATGCCTGTTGCGGCCTCATACTGCCAATCGCCGCTCACCGAACCGGGGATCACACCCAGGAAGCCCTCGCTCTCGAAGGTGGAATCCAGCCGGAAGTTTGCCGCGGGGCCACCCGTGTTGGTGATCGTCACCGCTACCGTGCGCGTGACGCTATCACAGTAAGGGAACGTCAGGGGAGAAGAGATCTCGACAGCCACATTCGGCGTCTGTGGGGAGAAAAGCACGCTGGCGGTGGATTTGAGCGGCGTAATCACCGTCGCGTCCCCCACCTTGTTGCCACAGGGCCAATACCCTTCGGCGACATTGGTAAAGTTGCAGGCCGTCACTGCCCCCACGACCGTGTAGGTCTGCACCTCATTGACGTCCAACAACGGGATCGTCGTGGTAGGGTTCAGATCACCACCAGGCTGTCCCAAATGGTCGCCGCCGTAATCCGCAATCACCGCGTCATAGAGCTTGCCCAGCCCGGTGTTCTGCACCGTCACCGTCCAGGTGATCGGTTTACCGAAGTCCGGCGTTCCCAAGTCCTGCAGGGCCGGCTCTTTTTTGATCACCAGGTTGCCACGCCCCGTGGTGATGTTCAAGCCCGCCGTGTTCACCTCATCAGGTGGCTCGCCCTCGTCGGCGTTATAGTGCACCCCGATTTCCATCCGCTGGGCAGATTGTGCGTCACAGGCAGCACGTAGCTTGAAGTTCAACGTGATCACCTCGCCGGCAGCCAGGTCCAACGTTATGGCCGGCGTCCAGGTGATCCCGGTGCTGCTGACAAGAATTGCAGAGAGCGGGATCGTGCCGGTAGAGGAGATCAACTGATCGCCCCCATCGTAGGTGAAGAAGGAAGGGTGGCTGGCCGTAAGGTAAACGCCGTAGGCCGTGTCGGTCGAGGCATTACGAATCACCGCCGTGTACACTTCCCCCGCCCCGACGGGACTGCCCACACTGGCTACAGCAGGCCCAGTGACGTCTATCGATAGCAAAGAAGCAGGGATAGCCCGCGTGAGCGTGCTTCCTGCCGGACAGGGCTGACCTTCGGCTGCAGGCGCTGCCGGCGGGGAGCTGTACCACCCCGGGAGCATCTCCCGCTCTACCGTTGCAGCGGGCATCCAGGCCGGCAGCAGCTCCACCCCGACCGTCGTAGCCTGACTTCGGGCCGGCAGCGAACTGAGCTCTGCCTCAGACGGCCGAGCGGCAACAGAAGCAGCCGGAGCCGGTGCAGCCAATGCTACCGCCGGTGACAGCGATCCCAAAGTAATCGAAACGCTCACCCAAAACCGCAGCACATTCCACAGAGAAAAATGCATTCTTGATCTAACCCTTGTATTCATAATCTCTCCCCTTCTTCCCGCTCTGAATCCAGAAAAGTTCATCTCATGCGGCGCTTCGCGCCGCATCTAAAACGACCATATCTTAAGGTGCTGCATCGACAAGCAACTGCGCCAGGTAAGTCTCGATCTCTTCCGCGGAAAGCGCTCCCACACGACTGGCCACTACCCGCCCCTCAGCATCCAGGAAGAAAGTTGTGGGGACTCCTGTAATTCCATAGCTTGCCACCGCCGCCCCTGCTTCATCCAGGAGCACAGGGTACTGAATTCCCTGCTCTGCCACATACGCCGCGACCTCATCGGGCATCGCTAACGTGCTGATGCCCACAAACTGCACACGCTCCGCATACCGTGTGTATGCCTCGACAAGCACGGGGGTCTGGGTGCGGCAATGTCCGCAGGCATACGACCAGAAGCTCAACAACACCGGCTTGCCACGGAGGTCGTCCAGGGAGATCCGCGTATCCGCCCCCAAAACTGGCAGCACGGCCGCCGGCGCGACCTGGCCGGGGGCCGTGCCACGCGGTAGATCTGTCGGAGAAACGGAAGACGGCTCGGGAACAGGCGTCGGGGTCACCGGTGCCACAGCAAGACTCGGTGCGGCTTCTTGACTCGGCGCTCCCTCCGCAATGTCAATGCGGGCTTGCTGCTGGAGCCGCTGCAAGTAGTCGGGTACAGAAATACCCTGCCCCTGTGCCCGGGCCTGGGAAAATCGATCCACGGTCAGCAGCCGCGCGTAATAGGCCATAAAAGCCTCAAAGCTCACCTCGCTGCCGTCTAACACAGTTTCCAACTCCGCCAGAGACTTTCCGTTAGCGGTGAGAAAATCTTCCAACGCCTGGGAGACTTCATCCGCAGTGAGCGTGAACCCGGACGCCTGTGCCGCCTGCCACACCAACTCACCGTTGACCAGGCGATCCAAAGCCGTGGATTCATCCGGCAGCGGCTGCCCAAACAACGCGGCCATAGCACGGTCGGCAGCCAGGGTCTGCTCCAATTGAGAACGATCCAACTCCTGATCGTTGACCCGTGCGACCAGCGTTGTTTCATCTGTGGGCGCTGCGTCTGCATCAGCAGTCGGGGCAGCAGCGTGCTGTTCGGATACAGAAGCCGCTGCCGTCGGCGTTACCGGAGCGGAACGGGACATGCTCCAAAGCCCGACTCCCAACAGCGCTAATGCCCCCAGGATCGGAAGTAAGAGCCCCCCCAAACGTTTAAAATGCATACCCACCCCTATAAGGAGACTGCCAGGACTCCATAGAATGAAAATTTTTCCTAAACCTTTTACCTGCAGTCGTCCCTGCGAAATACAAACTAACCAAAATCAAACTATTGTTGTAACACAGATTGTTTCTCATTTTCAGGTTTGATTATAATTGTAGTCCTGTATCGTTACAAAAACGTTAAAAAATGACACAAAATAGCAATTGAGCCTATTTTCCCCTAAAAACAACCGGCAGATAGACCTGAGCAGTCCAC
>JAVEWB010000172.1:0-5368 GCA_034004765.1 Anaerolineae bacterium | reverse complement strand
CCGTCGCCGATAATGGCTTTGGCATCAGTCCAGAAGATCAGCGCCGCCTCTTTACCAAGTTCTTCCGCTCCGAAGACCCCAGCATTCGCGAGCAAGTAGGGACAGGCCTGGGATTGGCCATCACGCGGCATCTGGTCGAAATGCACGGCGGGGAAATGCTGGTAGAGAGCGAAAAGGGCAAGGGTAGCACCTTCTCCTTTACCGTACCGATCGCGAAAGAAGCCCCCCAACCCTCAGCCTAGCGATCAGGCATTCGCTTTGGCAAATGTATAGACACATTCGGGCCGCCGTGCTTCACACGGCGGCCCGAATTGCTTCTTGAGCCAGATTCATTCGACGGCGGCAGGTTCGGCAGCAAGTGCCGGAGATTCATCCGCAAGGCCATACACGGCCAGACGGGTCTGCAAATGTGCCTGGCCCGACCGATATCGCACCCACAACCACGTCAGCAGGCTGCCCACGATCATCGCAATGATCCCCAGGATGCCCGCCTCCGGTCCAAAAACGCCCCCGGTCCAGATCTCCGGTCCTCCCTGCTCGATCGCGATCAATGAAGTGGTCGAGGTCGTACCGCTCACCGGGAAGCCAAAGACGTTGCCCTGGAAGAAGTTCCAGGCAATGTGCAGCCCAATCGGGAACGCCAGTTCACCGGTCAGCATGTAGCCCATCCCCAGGAAGATGCCCGCAAGCGCAATATTCGCCGTGCTGAAGAAAGTCGCGCCGGGGTTCGACAGGTGCGCGGCACCAAAGACAAGCGAAGAGCCTATCCAGGCAAGGAGCAGCGCGACGACAGGGCCCAGTCGCGCCAGATTGAGTCCTTCCGCCAGATTCCGCAAGAAGTATCCTCGGAAAAGCAGCTCCTCATAAATGCCCACGCAGAGAAAGAGAATGCCATAAACCAACACCATGATAGGAAAAGGCCAGTTCTGCGTGGTCTGGAAAAAGCCCGTCACGGAAACCCACCCCAGCGCCCACTCCACCGCAAAAATGCCCGACATCAGGAGGGCACCCAACGCAAGCCCGGCGCCGAAATCGAGCCACCAACCACGGCGGAAGCGAAATCCGAAGTCATCCAGAGGTCGTCGGTCCAAAAACCGACCTGCCACTGCTGTGCAAAACAGCGTCGCCAGGAGGCTCCCCACACTGCTCGCCAGGAAAAAAAACGGGGAGTCTGTTATCCCTGCGTTTATCCGAGCCGCGTCATAGCCTCCCGAGGCGACCACCGATGCTACGACCCACACAAAAGCCAGCCCCAGGCTGAAGATAATCGTCAGGATGATATACAACTCCGCGTACATCAACAACCGCCAAAAAGCGCGCAGGCGGTGCTCCCGTTCGTTCCAAAACAACGTTTCCATAGGCTCCTCTCGACATGACTCTTCTGTACTCAGTGGCGACAACGTTACAGTTGGTCGCTTTCCGACACCTCGCATACGGCTACAAAAGACCCTCGCGGAACTTCGAGCCCCACGCCTTAGATTCCGCAAGGGTCACAAACGGTACTTCAGGCCCCCGCTCCTACGCTTCGCTAAGGGTGACAAAAGATCACAGCCGAGACTGCGCTTCCTCGCGGGTCATCGGAGCTTTTTGCTCGATCAGCGACTCCAACGTCTTCGCCAGTGCCTTATCGCTGATGACAATCGCCCCCACGATCTTGCCATCCCGCAGGACGATCTTCTTGTAAACACGGTTGGCGGGATCGGACCGGCGGAACTCCTCGAACTCCCCGTCCTTAGGCTTGGCCTCACCAAAGGAGCTTACCTCGATCCCCACCACCTTCAACGTGGTCGAGGGCGGGACCTCCTCATAGATCAGTGACTCCCCGGCCATATTTGCTGCCGCGACACGCGCCTGTGCCTGCGCAATCGGCACAATGGCCCAGATCCGCCCTTCAAAGCTGGCTACATCCCCTGCGGCATAGATATCGGGGGCACTGGTCCGCATGTAACCGTCCACGATCACGCCCCGGTCCACCTGCAGGCCGGCCTCCTGTGCCAGCGCAATGTTGGAGCGCACCCCGGTGGCCACCACCACCATCTGCGCATCGAAGGTCTGCCCATCCTTCAACAGCACGCCGGTGACCTTCTCCTCTCCCAGGATCTCCTGCGCGCTGGTACCCAACACGACCCGGTATCCCTGAGATTCTGCAAACTCTTTCAGGATAGCCGCCCCCTGCTCATCCAACTGCGCCGCCATCAACTGTGGGAAGAATTCCACAATCACGACCTCGAGGCCCAGCCCCTGCAAGCCGCGGGCAGCCTCCAATCCCAGCAGCCCTCCCCCCACCACCAGCGCCTTCTTGCAACCGGCGGCATATTCCTGAATCGCCAGCGCATCCTTGAGCGTGCGAATCGTGAAAACGCCCTGCTTTTCCACGCCGGCAATGGGCGGGACGAAAGGCCGGCTCCCCGCTGCCAGCAGCAGGCGGTCATAGGCAACGCCAGTGCCGTCTGCCAGGACAATCTGCTTTTGCCCCGACTCCAGGCGGGCTACCGGGGACTGAAGATGCACGTGGACCCCTTTATCCTCGTACCAGGAAAGGGGATGCATCAGCACCTTCTCCAACGACATCACGCCGGCCAGGAAGTTAGTTACCTGCGGGCGATAGTAATAACTGTGAACCTCATCGGTGTAAAGGTCAATTTCACCGGCTCCGCGCTTCGCCAGATCTAGCGCCGCCGTCATGCCCGCCACACCGCTCCCAATGATCACATGCTTCATTGCGCACACCCCTTTCGTCGCGTGGATCGTACTTGCTGACTGCTTCTTATTTTACAACGGTTACCGGACTCTGGCGAATCGGCAAGACAGCTTCTCTCCTACACAACAATGAGATTTGCGCTAAAATGAGGGTGCCTTGTCCATAGATTACCCCGGCATGACCGGGACAGGAGGAAACCATGAACGCAAAGAGCACACTGCTCATCCAGGGGGGCACACTCGTAACCCCGGAAGCGCTGTTTGAAGCCGATATCCTGGTGCAGGGGGAGATCATTCAGGCCATTGGAACAGCCCTACCCGCCCCCGAAGGGACGCCCGTCGTCGATGCCACCGGCATGTTGATCCTTCCAGGTGTCATCGATGCCCATGCGCACATCAAGCTGGACACCGGCATCTACAAGACCCCCGATGACTGGTTCACCGAGAGCCGTGCAGCAGCCATCGGCGGCGTGACCACCGTCGTCGACTTTGCAACACAGTTCAAAGGACAGACCCTTGAGGAGGCGGTCCAGGCACGCCGGGAGGAGGCTGCGCCTTCCGCCATCGACTACGCCTTTCACGTGATGGTGACCGACGTCCCGCCGGGAGACGAAGATGAGTTGGGCATTTTAGGTGAATTGGGAACCCCCAGCATCAAGCTCTACACCACCTATCGCCCCAACTATTACGCCGATGACGCCACGATCCTTCGGCTGATGGAAGCCGCAGGCCGCTACGGATTGATGACGCTGGTACACTGTGAAAACGATTCCCTCGTCACCGCACAAACGGAGACGTTGATTGCGGAGGGAAAAACCGCCCTACGCTATCACGGGGAAGCCCGCCCGGCGCTTGCGGAGCAAGAAGCTGCCGCACGGGTGCTCTTCCTGGCTCGCGCTGCCCAGGCACCTGTCGTGATCGCCCACAACTCCAGCGCCGGGACCGTAGCGCTGATCGCAGAAGCCCGCAACAGGGGCCAGGTGGCCTTCTCGGAGACGGCACCCCAATATCTGCTTTTGGATAATACACTCTATGAGGGCAGTGAACCGTGGCGCTATATCCTACAGCCCCCACTGCGGGACCCAAAGGAAAAAGAGACCCTTTGGGAACGGATCAGCGAGGGATTAGTAGACATGATCATCACCGACCACTGCGACTACACGAAGAAGCAAAAGATGGCCATCGATGACTTCACCAAGACACCTGGCGGCCTTCCCGGCATGGAGACCCTCCTCCCGCTCATGGTCACTTACGGCGTCGGCGAGGATCGTATCGATTGGACCGACCTGGCGCGTTTGCTTGCGGCCAACCCGGCACAGATCTACGGGCTGTGGCCGCGCAAGGGAGCGCTGCTCCCCGGATCGGATGCCGACCTGGTGCTCTACGATCCGGAGGGCGAGACGGCACTCACCGCGGATGCGCTCCATACGCTCGGCGGGTACACGCCTTACGAGGGAATGCCGGTCAAAGGACGCGTCGTTGCCACACTCCGGCGTGGTGAGTTCCTGGTACGCGATGGGGTCTTCGTCAGCAAAAAGGGCAGCGGGCTCTTCATCCCCCGCGAGCCCATGTACTGGGAGTAGTCCGGCCAGCCGGGTGGGATGGATACACTCCTAATCAGCCTCTTATTAATCGCAGGCGTCCTGCTGGGCGCCGCGCTGGCCTACTTTCTGCTGCGTGGACAGCAGAAAGCCGCCGAACAGGCTTTGCGGAAGGAATTGGCCGAGACGTACGAGGCAAAAACGCAAACTGCACAAAGCCGGACCGTGCAGACTTATGAATCGCGACTCCACCTCCTGCAGGAAGCCCACCTCGCAGAACTGCAACGAGCGCGCAAGGAGAGCACGGATCAGAGCCGCGCGGTCCTCAAGGGCAAGATGGCGGAGCAGATCGCGCCTCTCCTGCCGGGCTTCAATTACTGGCCCGCCGACGCACGCTTCCTGGGGGATCCGATCGATTACGTGGTCTTCAACGGCTACAGCAATATCAAAGATAACGGCGAGGATGCCTTGGAGGTTGTCATCTTAGACATCAAAAAGGGTCAGGCTCCGCTGAGCCAGGGGCAGCGCCAGATCGCGAGAGCCATCGAAGCGGGTCATGTGCGCTTCGAGGTCGTGCGAATCTACGAGGATGGCGAAGTCAAATGCCATAGCTGGCAGATGCCAGCGAAAAGCTAATCAAGACCTACACAGCACGGCACCCGGAGCGAAGCGAAGGGTCTCTAAGGCTGCGTTGCGAGATGCTTCGCTCCGCTCAGCATGACGGAGAAGAAAGTGCAGCATGACAGAAAACACTGAGTATAACGAGAGGAGACATTAGAACAATGCGAGATATCCTTCCTGAGTTGAAAAAGTGGCTGGCAGCAGGCCGGCGCGACATCGCGCTGGCAACGATCGTCGAGACGCGGGGCTCCTCCCTGCGTGAGACAGGGACCCGCATGGCCATCACAGGCGAGGGTCAGGTCGTCGGTTCGGTAAGCAGCGGATGCGTGGACGGCGATACCATCGCAGAGATGGAAGCGGTGCTGCGGGGCGAGGCGGACGTCCGCCGACCCTTCTTCGGTATCAGCGATGAGCAGGCGTGGGGAGCCGGACTGGCCTGTGGCGGCGCTATCGACGTGCTGATCGAGGCTTGGGATCCCCTCTACGAGATGCTGCTCACCGAGGTC
>JAVEWB010000171.1:0-5375 GCA_034004765.1 Anaerolineae bacterium | reverse complement strand
GCCGGAGCTGTTGTCAAAACTGTTGCGAGAGGAGGGCTGGCAGGTGCAGCTTCCTTCGGAGGCGCAGTGGGAGAAGGCGGCACGGGGAATGGATGGGCGGATTTATCCGTGGGGTGCTACGCCTGATCCTGACCGGGCCAATTATGGTGATACGGGGATTGGGGTGACGAGCGCGGTGGGTTGTTTTCCGGCTGGAGCCAGTCCCTATGGGATCGAAGATTTGAGCGGGAATGTTTTGGGGTGGACTCTAGGGGAAGATGCTGGGTCCCGTGCGCTGCGCGGTGGGGCGTTCCTCAGTGAGGGGGAGTACGTCCAGTGTGCAGTGCGCTACGGAAGTTATCCAGATCTCCGTCTTGACTACTACGGTTTTCGGGCTGTCCTCTCCCCACATTTCTGATCTCTGTTTCTCTGGACTCTGACCTTTGATTTTGGAGGCGCGGGCTTTGCGGCCCGCGCCTCCAAATTTTTTATTGCCAGCCGACTACGAATGGGACACGAAACCACGAATGAAGCTTCGTGTTGGAGGTTCTTTGTGGAGCGGTGAGGCGATCCCTCTCCCGTCATTCTTGCGGAAGCGGAAATCCAGTCCCCGGAGCGGGATGCGGGCAAGATGCCCGCGGTCCCAGCGTGCCGACCACGAATCGCAGTGCGTCCATGTGGGGCATCGGTTTGTGGGGGCGGCCCTCTGTCCTCGCCCTCAGGGGGTGTGCCGACCACGAATGGGACACGAAACCACGAATGAAGCCCTGTGGATAGGGTTCTCCATGACCGGCGAGGGTTTGTAGTCCGCCCGAGGCTAAAGCCGCCGGGCTGCTGCTCACAGCCCGCTGATGAAGATTAAGAAATTAAGCCGGTAATAGGCTGCACCCGTTCGCCCGGGGCTAAAGACCCCGGGCTACAAGCATCGCGCCCCGTAAACGGGTCTTTTTGGCCCGAAATATGGGGAAAACTTCAGTTTTGGCCAGCTTGCTATCAAAGGAATCCAGTGGCTGATGCACACACCCCTGCTCAAGCAGGCTCCCTAGCCCGCCTTGGCGGGCTTTGTAGTATCAGACCGGGGCTTTAGCCCTGGGCTGACTTTGTGGTGGGCGGATCTTGGCTGACGTCGTGAGGCGGCTGAGAGTTGTCCAAGACCTTTTGGACTTCTGCCTCATCGACAAGCGGCGGGGTTTCGCCTTCTTTGATTGCATTGATCAGCGCTTGATCTTCTATCTCCTGCTTATCTATAGGTGATTCCTTTTGGTCCCAGCTTTTTCCGTGTGGTCCGTGTATTCCGTGGTTACTCTTTCTCTTGTATCTGCTTCAGTAGCGCGGCGATGCGATCGGGGTCGCAGTCGTCGTCGCGGCTGGCGTCCACGGTGATGATCCGGGTGGAATCGACGGTGACGAGCCACTCCTCGAGCAGCAGCTCGATGTCCTCCAGATCGGCCAGCGTGGCGATCTCCAGCGCACGTCCACGTCGAGCGTAGCGCTCCGCGACGACGCTCAACGGCGCCTGCATCCAGAGGATCACGTCAGGCGGCGGGAGGAGTGCGCGCAGCAGGGTGTAGAGCCGCTCACAGAGTGCGAATTCCTCGGCAGTCAGGTAGCCCTGCCGGAAGAAGCGGCGGGTGAAGACGTGGAAGTCCTGATCCAGCCCGCCGTCCTGGATGCCCATCCCGTCAGCCTGCCGGATGATCTGCTCCTGTTCGGCGCGGTAGAGCAGGTAGTCGACCTGATTGGATAGTGCGTAGCGGCGCAGGTCGCGCGCAAAGGCCTGCTGGAAGGGGCGGCCTGCATGCTGCTCCAGCCCCGTGACGAACGGTGCGGCCTGACAGAGGTGCGCGGTGAGCGTGGTCTTGCCCACGCCGGTATTGCCGACAATGGTGATAAGCTTGCCCATAGAGGCCTCCGGTTATGGAATGAGAAAGTCAGGACGTCAAAACGTCAAACGGCATGCGTCAGACGTCATCCGGCGGTTGTTGATGGGATGGCTTGCTTTCCCGTTGAAAATAGATGACTTCTTCCCCAGTATCCGGTGCGCCGGGCTTGCCCATCGCAGCGTGGAGCCGCCGCTCGAAGAGCAGGACCAGCCCGATGATGGCGGCCAGGGTAGGGAGTTGAGCGGCGACAACCGAGATCACCCCAAATTGGTACAGCGCTGCCCCGACGTTGAGCAGCGCATGGAGCGTCACACTGGTCAGGTATCCCTGCAGCCCGTGCCAGCCTCCTCGCTGTAAGCCGCCGGCAGCCACCGCCGTCATCGCGCCGTGGGCCAGGCAGACCATCATCCGCTCGCCCGCGTAGCCGGTGAAAAGGTACCAGGGCAGGGAACTGTACTCGGGAGATTGGGCGATACCCCAGGCCAGGTAGGCGGCTTCACCCAGCCCGAAGCCGATACCGAGCGCCATGCCTGCCCAGAGGGCATTCACCGGGTGGTCCAGGTAGGCACGGACACGGTGTCCCACGAAGGGCAGGAGCTTGATGGCCTCTTCGCACACCGGCGCGAGGAGGAACAGGAAGACCATGAAGGCCGGTGGGTCGCTTCCTGTGTTAGGTGGGATCTTGAACAGCCAGCCGCCTCCGAACGCCAGCGGCGCTTTCACCAGAAGGTTGACGAGGGCACTGAGCGGCATAGCGGGGATCATGAGCCACAGGTAGCGTTTCCCCTGGCCGGACATCCCCATGAGGATGCCACCCCACAGGAGCGCGGAGGCGGCGATCGTGATCACGGCCATCACGTAGATGCCGGGCACGCTATCTCTCCATCCGCTCTTTGACGGCGGCGACGAACGTTTCCTCGTCGGCAGGGGTGATCCCGTAGGGACCGTGCTCGGTGTCGATCAGCAGGATGCGGGTCGCGCATGCGCTGGCACACATCTTGACGTTTCCGGCGTCGGCGTAGGGGACGGTGAAGAGGGCGAGCCCCGGCATGCGCATGCTGGACCACAGCGTGATCTGCAGGTTGCGCCGCCGCATTTCTTTGATTTCTTGCAGGGGGATGCGGTAGTGCAGGATGGGGCCGTAGCGGAGCGTCAGGGCCTCATCGTCCAGTTCATAGCGCAGGGTGGGGAACCAGGCCGCCAGGGCGATGAAGAAGAGGCCGAGCCCGCCGGAGATCACCAGCGGGAACCACGTTTCGCTGAGCGAGATACCACCTAACGTCGGGGTGATTCCCAAGGCCAGCATGAGCACACCCAGACCGCCTACCCACAGCCAGCCGGACGAGGGGCGGGGTTTGAAAATCAACGTTTGATCCATAACGACGAATTCTCCTACGTGTTCGGTACTGTCATTCCGAAGCCCCGGTTGTCCGCACTGGGACCCCTTGCGCCAGCAAGAAGGGGCTGCCGATACTGTCATTCCGAAGCCCTGTCGCCCGCATTGGAACCACCTGCGCCAGTGAGAAGGGGCTGAGGAATCTCGTTGCCGGCATGGAGTACAGTTGGGAAACGAGATTCCTTCCCTCGCTCTTCAGAATGACAAAGCGCGGCTACCCCCGCACCTCTATTCTACCACATTCGTCGTTTGCTGATGCGCTGACTTGTTATACCAGGGGGAACACGATCTGGGTTTGCAGTCCTTCGGGGGCCGTCTCCATGGGGTCATTCAGGTAGATCTCGTAGGTCACGCCGGTGGGGGTGTAGCTCTGTTCCTGGACCCACTGGGTGAGGGCGTCGTAGGCCGGGGCCATGTCGCTGTAGGGACCGGTGTAGATGCAGGTCGCGATCTTCCCGCCCGGCATCTCGCTGGCCTTGATCTCACCCTTGCCGGGCAGCGCTTTGGCGACGGGGTAGCCGATCTCGACGTCCAGCGCCTCCATATCCATGTTGTAGTAGATGGAGAAAGGGGCTCCGACGGGAGCCTCGCCCAGTTCCTGAAGGTACAATGCTACGGCCTGATAGACGTTCCCCATTGCCTGGGGCAGATCTTGCACGGCGGTGGTGATCCGCATCGAAAGGGTCGGCTGAGCAGCAGTTTCTTTGATCTCACATTCGTAAGTCATTGCAATCTCTCCTTTTTGGTGAATAGAACTTATGTTCTATTGTAACATGGCTTGGAGAATTGTCAATGTTGGTGGTGGATGTCCGGCGTATGGGAGTGGGTGTGGTCCATGGCTTCGTGAACGTGAGGATGTGAGTGGGTGCCATCAGGCGGAATCTCGCCGGGCAGGTGGGTGTGGATGTGATGGCCGTCGTCGCGATGCTCTCGAAATTGAGCAGGAGGGCGGCACTGGCTGCCGGCGTCTCTCGCAGGCTGAACATCAGGAGGATGGGGGCCGCCAAGCCGCCGAAGAACACAGCACCTGCCAACCAGGGCAAATCGGCACGGCTGATGCTGGCCTCTTTCATATTCTCCTGTACCGGTCATGATGCGGGCAGGATGCCCGCGATCCAGTTATCCATTAAGCGTGCGGCAAGGGCGGCCATCTCGGACTCGTGTTCCCGGTATTCCTGCATGAGCTGGGCCTTGCTCTTGCCGAGGGCCGCCAGTTCGTCAGCGTACGCTTCTGTCCAGAGTTCTATCTGGCCGGGCGTGGCCTCGAGGTGAAACTGCACGCCGAGGATGGCCCCGTGGCGGAATAATTGGTGGCGGCATCCGGCTCCTTCGACGAGCAGCGCTCCTCCTTCGGGGATCTCGAAGGTGTCGCCGTGCCAGTGGAAGACGGGGAACTGCTCAGGGAATCCTGTTAGCAGCGGATCGTGCTGCCCGGCGTCGGTCAGCCGCACCCGGTAGCTGCCGATCTCCATCTGGGCACATTTGTGCACAGGCGCGCCCAAGATCTGCGCCAGCATTTGCGCGCCGCAGCAGATCCCGAAGCAGGGGATGCCCGCTGCGATCGCCTGCTCCAGATAGGCCATCTCCCGGCGTAAGAAGGGATGGGCCTCGGCGGCATAGGCCGAGATAGGAGTTCCCCCGATGAGCAGCCCATCCACCGTTTCGATCGGCGGGAGCGGCTCGTCGCGGTAAGCGTGGATTACATTATAGGCAATGCCACGGTGCCGTAAATGCCGTTCGTACAGGCCGAAGCCTTCGATCTCACAGTTTTGGATGGCTAAGAGTTTCGACCGCTGATTACGCTGATTGACGGATGACGCAGATGGTTGCGGATAGATAGAGAGTTTCATCGAATACTTCCTTTACATGATGTCGCCGCATGAATTCGGCGTCTGGCAACCCAAACCGGTTCCCAACCCGCTTTAGCGGGTTTTGGATATCAGACCGGGGCTTCAGCCCTGGGCGGACGGGTGCAGCCTATTGCCGGTTTAATTATTTGAAGTTCATCAGCGGGCTTTGTATGTCGCCCGACGCGCCTGCCCTGAGCGCCAGCGGAGGATTTAGCGCCGGGCTGCATTTCTTACTCCGATAAGGTACAGCCAGAGGCGGCGGCGCCA
>JAVEWB010000170.1:0-5438 GCA_034004765.1 Anaerolineae bacterium | reverse complement strand
TCCACGTTATCCCGTAATATTGCTCTTGTAGGACAATCCACCGGATTGTCCGCGCAGTCCCGCAGATTGCGCCACATTTCGCTGCCCCTCTCCTAATTCTTAATTCCAAATTCCTCATTCTTCTCCCCGTGGTTTGACCGACGAGATGAAAACATCCTCCAACGTTGGGGCGATCCATTCGATCGTGTGGATCTGGATTCCCTCACGTACTAATAACTCCTGGATGGGCTGTTTGTATGCTTCCGCATCCGGCACCACCGCATGTACCTGTGCCCCGTAGAGCGCCACCTCATCGAAGGGAATCTGTCCGCTCGCCTGGGCTGCTTTCAGCACCTTGAGGGTCTGATCCGCCGAGGTGGTGTTGATCTCCAGGACCTGGCCGCGCATCTGGGTCTCCTTGAGCCGCTGCGGAGAGTTCAGCGCGATCAGTTTTCCCTCGCTGAGGAAGGCGACGCGCTGACAGAGTTCGGCCTCGTCCATATAGTGCGTGGTTACCATCACCGTGACGCCTTCCTTTGCCATCGTGTAGATCAGCTCCCAGAACTCGCGGCGGCTGATGGGATCAACTCCCGCCGTCGGCTCGTCTAAGAAGATCACCTCAGGGTGGTGGACGATCGCGCAGCCCAGCGCCAGCCGCTGCTTCCACCCGCCGGAGAGGTTGGCCGTGAGCGTGTTCTCCCGGCCGACCAGCCCTGCCATCTCTAAGATTTCCTGCTGTCGCTGCTGCAGTTCCGCACGTTTGAGGCCGTAGGCCTGCCCGTAGAAGCGGATGTTCTCGCGGGCGGTCAAATCGTTGTAGAGCGTGAAAAGCTGCGACATGTACCCGACGTGGGCCTGCATTTCCTTGGTCTGTGCGGCAGGATCATACCCCAGAACCTGGGAGCGCCCTGAGGTGGGCTTCAGCAACCCCAGGAGCATCCGAATGGTGGTAGTCTTCCCCGCGCCGTTGGGGCCGAGCCACCCGTAGACCTCACCCCGGTTCACGTAGAAGCTGACGTCATCCACGGCCATGAAGGAGCCGAACCGCTTGGTCAGG
This sequence comes from Anaerolineae bacterium, assembly GCA_034004765.1. Taxonomy (GTDB): domain Bacteria; phylum Chloroflexota; class Anaerolineae; order B4-G1; family SLSP01; genus JAVEWB01. Next base: position 4,402 of record JAVEWB010000170.1, on the reverse strand, counting down.
TGTTCGACGACGATCGGATATTTGTCCGGCTGTTCGAACCTACTCGGCTGTGCTTTCGCTTCGCTCATAGCTCTCCTGCTTGTGTATCAGACTGATGAAGGCCTCTTCCATGCGCGGCTCGATCTCGCGCATGCCGGCGCAGGTGATCCCCTGGTCGGCCAGTGTGGCCTGGATCTCCTGCTGCCGCCTGTCGAGATCATCGACGAAGACGTGCAGCATGAGCCCGTAGGTCTGCATCTCCGTAACGCCTTCCATCCCGGCTACCAGATCTCGTGCCGGTGCAAATTCCGAAGGCGTGAACTCCAGCAGGCGGCCCGGCACCATCGCTTTGATCGTCTCCGGCGAGTCGTGCGCGATGAGCTGCCCTTTGTACATCAACCCGACCCAGTTGCAGCGCTCGGCCTCGTCCATGTAGGGGGTGCAGACAAAGATCGTCATCCCCTTCTCCGTACGCAGGTTCCCCAGCAGGTTCCAGAACTCCCGCCGGCTGACCGGATCGACGCCTAAGGTCGGCTCGTCCAACATCACTACCTGCGGCTCATGCACCAGGCTGCACGCCAGTGCCAGCTTCTTCTTCATGCCGCCGGAGAGCTTTCCGCCCAGGCGGGTGGTGAACTTCTCCAGTCCCGCAAATTCCAGCAGCTCCGGGATGCGTTTTTTCTGATCTTCGCGGCTTACCCCGTGGATGTTGGCAAAGAATTGCATGTTCTCCATCACGGTGAGGTCGCCAGGCAGGGCGAACTGCTGCGCGATATAGCCTACACGCTCCCGGATCTGATAGGTGTCGTGCATCGAGTCGTACCCCAAGATGCTGCTTTCGCCGCCGGTGCGTGTCAGCAGCCCCAAGATGACCCGCGTTGTAGTGGTTTTCCCCGCGCCGTCCGGCCCGATGAGGCCGTAGGTCTCCCCGCGGTGCACCTGGAGCGTCACGCCGTTGATCGCGGTCACCACGCCGTTTCGCGTTTTGAACTGCTTCACCAGATTTTTCGTTACGATAGTTTTTTCGTCAGTCATGACTTTATCTGCTTGCCTCGAAATTTAATCCAGCCGCTTCTTGAACAGTTTCGCCGCTGCAACGATGACGATGAGGCCATAAATAACCAGCACGAGCACGTCCTGCCACATGAAGGTGAGGCCGATGCCTTTGGTCATGATCCCCCGGATGATGCGCAGATAATAGGTCACCGGGATGAGCCCGCCGACGGCACTGACCGCCGGGGGCATCGTCGAACGGGGATACATCATTCCGGTCAGCAGCATGCTCAGCATCAGCACGACGCTGGTGATCTGCTGGGCCTCCTTCTGCGTTTTGGCAATCGTCGAGATCAGCACGCCCATGCTCAGCCCGGAGATGATGAAGAGCAGCGAGAGCAGGGCGAAGAGCAAGAAGCTTCCCTGGAAGGGAACCTTGAACCAGTAAATGCCTACGACTAAGATGATCGCCAGATCCAGGACTGAGATCAGGATGTTGGGGACCATCTTCCCCACGATCAGATCGAACGGCCGGGCGGGAGTGACCAAAATCTGCTCCAGGATCCCCAACTCCTGTTCGCGCACGACGGACATGGCGGTCAGGTTCATGGTCAGCATCTGTAACAGGATGCCGATGACGCCGGGGAGCATGAAGATCATACCGTCCATGTTGGGATTGTAGAGGATGCGTGTCGAGGTGAAGACAGGCGGCGAAAATTCCGCTGCGCCTGCCCGCTGCAGTTTTTGCGCGACGACGACCATCGATTGAGTTTGCGCGATGGCACTGGCCGCGCGGTAGCCCGACTGCACGGTGTAGGCGTCGGAACCGTCGAAGATGATCAACACCTGGGCGCTCCCCCGGTCTATTTGGGCTTCGAAGTCGGGGGGAATGACGATCCCAGCCACGGCTTTGCCGCTTTCGATGGCCTGAATGACCTGCTGTTCGCTGCTCGTGTAGAGCTCGAGATCGAAGAACTCCGAGGTCTGCATTGCGTCGAGGAAGGTTTGGCTGCGCTCGCCCATGCTCAGATCGGCGACCACCGTCGGGATATGGTCGATGGTCATATTGACCGCGTAGGCGAAGAGGAACATCTCTAGGATGGGGAGCCCCAAAATCATCAATAAGGTGCGCCAATCCCGCAGGATCTGGATGAGTTCTTTCCACATTAAAGCGTAAATGCGTTTTGCTTGACTTTGCATGGCGCTCTCTCCCTGCATTACTCCAGCCCCTGTTTGAAGGAGCGCACCGAGATCAGCAGGATGACGGCGACATAGACGACCAACGCGGTGACCTGCTCCCACAGCATGTCGAGGCCGACCCCTTTGGTGATGATTCCCCGTGCGATGGGGATGAAGTGGGTCAGCGGGAAGAGATCGCCGATCAGTTTGAGGGCGTCCGGCATGGTGGTGCGGGGGAACATGAAGCCGCCTAAGACGATTGCAACCAGCATGACCGCCATGATGATCTGTTGGGCCTGTTTTTGGGTCTCGGAGATCGAGGAGACCAGGAGCCCCAGGCCCAGCCCGGAGAAGCTGAAAATAACGGAGAGCCAGAAGAAGAGCTGAAAACTTCCCTGGAAAGGAACGCCGAAGACTAAGATCCCCATGCCTAAAATGCTCAGCATGTTTACGAGGGTGATGATCAGGTTGGGGATGATCTTGCCGAGCATCAACTCCACCGGGCGGATGGGTGTCACCAGGAGCTGCTCGATGGTGCCGGCCTCGCGCTCCAGCACTAATGCGGTGGTGGTCAGGACGAGGCTCTGAGTCTGCAGGATCATGGCGCACATGCCGGGAATGGTGAACCAGATGTTGGTCATGTTGGGATTGTAGAGGATGCGGACGCGCGCGTCGATCGGCTGCGTCTGCAGCGCTGCCCCCATGCGTTTGATCTTCTCCAACTGCAGCTTGCCCGCGTAATTTTGCGCAATCACGTCGGCGGCGGCGTAGGCGGACTGTGCGGTGATCACGTCCGAGCCATCGACCAGGAAGGAGACCTGGGCATCCCCTCGCTTGAGGTGCGCGGCAAAATCGGGCGGGATGAAAATTCCGGCAATGACGTCGCCGCGATCGATGGCCTGCGCGACCTCTTCGGAACTGGAGACGTACCCTACGATATCGAAAAAGCCGGAGGCGGCCACCGCCTCGATGTAGGCGCGGCTTTCCGCATCCTGACTCTGGTCGGCAACGATGGTGGGGACATGATCCACGTTCATGTCGATGGCGTAGCCGAAGAGCAGAAGCTGGATGATGGGGAGAGCAAGCATCATGGCTAAGGTGCGCCGATCACGGAACAACTGGATGAACCCTTTTTGGGTGACGGCCCAGATACGCAGCAGACTCATAGATTGACCTCTTGAATGGGTTCGTGGATGTGGATGCCATCCAGGATCAAAGCAACGGCTGCCTGAGCGAGTGCGTGGCGTTTCTCCGGCGACAGTACCCGCGGGAGTGCACCGGGGAGCCGGAACCCCATCAATATGCTGCTGATCAGCCGGGCGGTCATCTCTACATCCATCGGGCGGAGAATGTGATCCGCAATCCCCTGACTGAGCAGCTTCTGCAGGTGGTCCTGCGCTTTTTTCACGCGGACGGTGATGAATTCCTGTCCCAGTTCATCGTCCATATAGGCCGCTCCCATGACCGTCTGAACGAACGGGCGCTCGGCTACGGTGACCTCTATTGCCTTTTCGAAAATGGCTACCATGGCATCCCTGCTTCCCAGCTTTGCTGCGCCGAGGAGCGGTGCCTCGGGGTAGGAGGTCTCTTCGGCGATGCCCAGGAGGATATCGCGCTTGTCTTTGAAGTAGTTGTACAGGGTCCCCTCCGAAAGTTCAGCCTTGGCGGCAATTTCCTTGGTGGTGGTGCTGTGGAACCCTTTTTCGGAAAACAGGTCCGCTGCTGCCGCCAGGATCTGCCCGCGCCGCGTCTTGATACGTTCTTCTTCGGTAACCCTTATATTCGTCATGGTGTCCCTTTGCTCTATGAGTGAGTGCTCACTCAATAATACTACACCCCCTTTACCTGTCAAGCAGAGAGGTCTTGGGGTTGGGGGACGCAGCTTCACCGCGCCCCTCAACCCCAAAAAGTTTTTCTTATTTGACAAGATCGCCACTTTGCCTATAATAAGCAACGTACGAGCCCCAGTGGCGGAATAGGCATACGCGGCAGGTTGAGGACCTGTGCTCGCAAGGGCGTGGAGGTTCAAGTCCTCTCTGGGGCACCAAGTACATAAGGCTTTCCAGATTTCTGGAAGGCCTTTTTTTATTTCCCCGGCTTTTTTCATTTTTGGGTATTGACAGCGCACAAGTTTTCCCCTATAATTGTAATTGTGACCGGTAACAGGAACGGTAACGGGAACGGTCACGGGGACGGAGACTATGCGGGCACCGAAACGGGTAACCATCAGAGATGTTGCTGCAGCAGCGGG
>JAVEWB010000169.1:0-5441 GCA_034004765.1 Anaerolineae bacterium | reverse complement strand
CTCAAGTATGCAACTTTGGCAACCCGGGTCTAATTCGGCTAGGGTGAGTAGTTACCTTTTCTGTATGTTCCGTGGTTTATGGAGCTCCTTGTGCCACCAGCGGGAAATACCACTTTTGAAGCGGCTCCAGGGTAAAATCGAGCCTGATCGTCTCTGTGATCAGTGCCATCTCCGTAAGTGTCTTCGTCCCGTATCCTGCTGCCTGGGCGGTGATGGTGCGGTGTGCCCCGGCGACGAGTGTCATGGTGTAGTGCCCGTGCGGATCCGTGATGGCTGTGGGTCCGGGGGTGACCGTCACTGTTGCACTGGCGATCGGCAGGGTAGTGGTGCTGTCGCTGATCTGACCGGTGAGGGTGACGGAGGGTGTCAACTGGAGCAAAACGCCCGTGCGGGCCTGGTTGGCCTTGAAGGTGGGCCAGGGAAGGCGACTGGCGTCCCCGTTGGTGTCCCATAGGAAGAGTTGTGTTTCTATTCCCAGACCTACTTCAGCGTCACCGTCCCCATCTACGTCGGCCAGGATCGGGGAGCAGCTCCGCTCCCAATCGGTTCTTGGGGTGGCCCGGAGCGGTATGGGACGGGGCCATCCAGTCACCGCGGTGCCGTCATGGTGCCAGGCGTAGATCGCGTCGTCGTAGTCGTTCCCCGCGACTAAGATCTCGAAATCTTTGTCGCCGTCGATGTCTCCAACGACCGGTGCGGAGTGTGCTGCCGGAGCTTTGGCGGTGCCCCAGCCTTCCACCGGGTTCCCATCCGCGTCCCAGACGTAGAGTGTTTGCCCGCCGCCCGCCACGATGATCTCCGGGAGCTGGTCGCCGTTCAGGTCAGCCAGCGCGGGAGAGGACGTGCTGCCCGACTCCAGGCCGCTCTTTGGCCATCCCGTAAGGGACGTGCCGTCGGCCTGCCAGACGTAGATACCATTCTGAGTCGGTGCAACGATCTCTATGCTGCCGTTGCCGTTCAGGTCTGCTGCGGCAGGGGATCCCATGAAGCTGCCGGCAGCGGAGATCGGCCAGCCGGGAACGGCGGTGCCATTGCCTCGGAAGGCCGAGGCGATGCCTGTTTCACTGAGGGTCACGATCTCAATGGGACCATCTCCTTCCAAATCAACCAATAAGGGCGAGGCAGAGCAGGAACCGCTTATCTGCGGCCATCCGGCAACGGATGTCCCGTTGTGATGCCAGGCATAGGTCTTGCCATCGTACGAGCACGCGACGACTTCCAGCTCGCCGTCTCCTTCGAGATCGGCAGCAGCGGGAGTGGCATAAATTGCGCTCCCGGTAGCTCGCGGCCACCCGCTTACCGGCGTGCCGTCGTGCTCGTATGCATAGATGCGTCCATCGATCGAGCCCACCATGATCTCCAGATCGCCGTCATCGTTCAGATCTGCCAACGCCGGACTTGTCAGACGGTTATCGGAACCCGGCATTTGGGGCCATCCGGCGACGGGTGTTCCATCGTGATGCCAGGCATAGACGCGCATCCCGTATGCCCCGCAGCGTCCTCCTTCCAGCGCTCCGCCGCAGTTGTACATCCCCTCGGCGGCCACGATTTCCAGATCGCCGTCACCTTCCAGGTCCCCTATGGCCAGAGCAGTTTCGGAGAGGCGCTGTTCTACAGCCTGCGGCCACCCTTCCTGGTAGAGCGGATCGACCACAAGCGAGACTGTGTCGGTGCCTTCGTAAGCAGTGCCTTTTGCCTGAAGCCGCAGGGCGTAGGTGTCGGCTTCGGTGATGATGTCGGTGTTCCATAGTCCCAACAATCCGTCGACGACGGCCGTGGTGCTGCTGAAGGCCGGCGTCCAACTGTCGGGGTTTGTTCCCCTTCCCAGGGACAGTGTGTAGGACTGGAAATCCCCGCGGGTCGCCGTGCCGGTGATGGGGTAGGTAGGCCCGCCGCGGATATACGTGCCGGCCTTCGGGTCTGTGAGGTCGGTGTGATTCAGGGTGAGGAGCATCTGGTCGACGCCGGCCAGTCCTGTGCTATCGGCGACGGTCAGCCGCAGGGAGTATTTCCCATCCGGGAGCAGCCCGGTGTCCCACGTCCCCAATACACTTTGCGTGAGTGGTACTGTTGCCGTGGTCCCAATCTGTGTCCAGATGCCGGGATAGAGGCCGCTGCCATACTCGATCCGGTAGCTGTCGAATCCGGCTCCTGCCGCGCTCCCGCTGTGCGCGGAACCTTCGATCGTGACCATCCCGGCAACGGAGGAGGCCGCGACGGGAGTGTCGATGGCGGCAACCGGATCGACGTAGTCGGTCACAATCGCCGTGGCGGGATCACCGAGGAGCGTCAGTTCCAGCGCGACCCAGCGTTCCGGCCCTGCGCCTCCGACGTAGCCCAATGCTTCCTCTTTCGCGTTCTGAAGCACCTCTCCCAGTGCCTGGATGTGTTTCTCGAACAGGGCTTTCATGAAAGCACGGTGTAAGAGCTGGGAAGCGCCGTTGGTGGAGCCGGGCAGATACCAGCCATACTGGGTGTTTCCGATGAACCCAAAAGCGCCATGTTCGCTGAAGACGAAATATTCGCCGATGGAATCGCTGGTATCGAATTTGGCCGGGAGGCATCCCTGGGTGTGTACCAGAAATGGGGCTGTATTGCTGAGATTGCTGACCTGGTAGGGACTGAGGCGCATCACCATGCTCTGGTTGGCATGTCCAAGGTGGTTGACCAGATGTGTGCCTGCGTTGAGATAGGGGATGAGGGTGCTGCTGCTCCAGTAGGCGTCGCGGTCGTAGATCCGGGTCGCGTTCAAGGAGGGAGCCAGTGCGATCAGTTCATCCATGGAGTAGCCGCCGTTGGTCAGGGAATCCAGACTCTCTCCCAACATCAGCCCTTTGTCCAGCGCGGATGCTGCCGGATCGCTCTCGTAAGCGATCACCTTGTTGATGAAGTGGGTGGCCTCTGTTGCCGTGCTGACCGGAGCGCGGCCGGCGTAGACTTCCGCGTAGAAGTCGACCTCCTCGCCTGCTGCACCATCACCGCCTGCCGTCGCTGCGCCCTCGCCATATTCTCCATCGGCATCCTGGTCCCAGGTACCATCCAATCCCGCATAGTAGGTGTCGGAGATGAGAGCGTTGCTGCTGTAGATGCCGGCTTCGACGCTGACATATCTTACGGGGATGATCTCTACATCGCCCCCCAAGAGGATATAGCGCAAGGGGTGGGCTGTTCCGTTCCATGTCATGTAGGCGTCGGCGATAAAGGCACGTATCCGGGTGGCGTTGTCGGTTCCACCATCCGGCCGTGTCCCGGCGTAGGCGGCGTAGATCTCCTGGACGGAGACGATGCGGGTTTTTAGCCCTCGTCCGGTGCGCCAGTCTGCCAGGGACTGGAAGGTGGGGCTCAGCGTCTCACTGGTGATGATCACGTAATCGTAGGGATCGGCAGACTGCACGAGCCCGTTGAGGCGCTGCTGTTGTAGGGCTGCGGATGGTTCTGAAGGCGTGTACGTCGTCAGCATATCCGGGTTATCCACCAGGTTGCGGATGCGCGCTTGTGCACCTGTGGATGGGGATAGGTGGGCGGTTCCGAAGGTCGGCTGCAGGTGGAGGGTGACGTACAGGTCCCCTGTGTACCACACCTGAGCTTTCTCGGGATGATACTGCACCGGGAACAGCCGCAGCAAGAGCAGGGTGTATCCTTCGACGGTCTGAGTGGAAAGAAGCTCATAGGCTCTCTCGCTGGCAGGGCTGCTTTCCTCCCGGAGGGGCTGAGCCGGTGCGTCGATACAGAGGTCGTCGGAGACCGCACAGAGCGGCCTTTGCTGCTGTGCCAGCGCGGGGTGGACGGGATCGGGCCATGCTGTTTGGGGACCTGCGGCGACCGCAATCTCGTCGATCGCGTATCCTGAAGGAAGCAAAATGCGGGCCATGCGATAGGGGAGGGCGGGCTCGCCGGGCTCGCTGGATGAGGGTAGGCCATCCAGGGTGATTTGGTCGCCGCTTTCGCTGGATGTTATTTGGGGATCTCCGAAAGTGTAATGCAGCGTCAGGGTGTCGAGTGGATGGGTTACCGTTTCTTCTACGGGTTGCCCCTCCTTCGCGTCAACTATGGCTACCTTGTATTCTGTCGCCGGATCTATGGCTGCGGGGACTGCCTGCCATAGGAATGTCAAGATCAAGGCAGCGCCTAAGCGCTCCCACGTTTGCTTATGCATTAGAAACTCCTTTTCCGTCTATGACAGGTGCAACGCACTTTCCGAAGTGCGTTGCACCTCAACATAGGGCCTAAGCGATTTTCAGTTGGTTCAGAATCATTGCTTTCATGGGGTGACTCCTTACCAATCAGGCCAGGCAAAGGTATCTTCCGTGACGGCTCGCAGCGTAAAGCTAAACGTGCTGCCTTGGCCCGGTTGACTTTCGACGGCCACTTGACCTCCAAGCTTTTCGATGATGCGCTTTACGATGGAGAGTCCAAGCCCGTGCCCTTTTGCGCGGACCTGCTGGAGTTGGGTGTAGGGGCGGAAGAGAAGGGCCTGGTCTTCAGGGGCGATCCCTGCGCCGTTGTCTTTTACCCAGAACCGGATCATTTGCGGGCCCGTCCCGGCTGTGTGTGCATTCGGTTCGGTGGGGAGCGTGGCCCCCAGCTCGATCCGCGGAGGCTCCCCGCCGTACTTGAGGGCGTTGCTGATATAGTTGACCCACACTTCCTCGACCCATGGACCATGACCTACGACAGCAGGCCACGCTTGCGGAGCGGTGATTGTCGCTTCGTATTTTTCGATCATATCTGTGAGCCGCTGCTTTGCTTCGGCCACAATGGCGTGCATGTCCAGGGGCTGCGGTTCGATATCGACTTTGCGGATTTCGGACAAGAGCAGGAGTTCATCGATGATGTTGGTCATCTTGTGACCGCTTTGCGAAATCAGTTTCAAGTAGCGCGCGAGGCTTTCCTTCGGCATGGTATGGAGATCTTCCATCAAGACCTCGGCATACCCGATGATGGGGGCAAGCGGCGCTTTCAGGTCGTGGGCGACCATGTGCGCGAAGGCGTCCAAATCCTCGTTCTGCGCTTTCAGGTCTTCGTTCAGGCGCTTGAGTGTCCTTAGGTCATTGAAACGCGCCAGGGCAATGGTAATCGCCCGGTCCAAATCATTGTCCCTGATCGGCTTGATCAGATAAGCACCTACGCCAGCGCTGCTTGCTTCCTGAATCAGCTCATTGGATTCATACGCCGTCAAAATGATCACGGGGGTGGGGCATTGCTGTTGGATGATCCGGGCGGCTTTCAGTCCGGCAAGGCGCTCATCCTGCCCGGTTACGGGATCGGACATTTGTAAATCCATCAGCACCAGATCCGGCTTCAGCTCGTGGGTAAGTGTAACAGCTTCGGGGCCATCGAAAGCACTTCCGGCAACCTCATATCCCAGATTGGCGAGCTGGCTCTGTACAAGCGTATTCACAATGGCCTCATCGTCGACGACGAGAATGCGAATGGATTGA
>JAVEWB010000168.1:0-5463 GCA_034004765.1 Anaerolineae bacterium | reverse complement strand
CACACGGCGACGATGTTGACCACGGGCAGGGCGTTGGTGGTCGGGGGAAAGGACGATGGCGGTGCTTCGCTTGCCAGTGCGGAGGTGTATGATCCGGCGACGGGCACCTGGAGTTCTGCGGGAAGCCTGAGCACGGCGCGGTCCGGGCACACGGCGACGCTGCTATCCGATGGCCGAGTGTTAGTAGTTGGTGGCCGCAGTGGCGACGCTTCCCTTGCCGGTGTGGAGGTATACGATCCGGACGCGGGGGTGTGGACTTCTACCGGTGCATTGAACACGGCGCGGTATGGCCAAACGGCGACGCTGCTGCCTGATGGCAGGGTGCTGGTCAGTGGCGGGTATAACGGCGGCTATCTCGCCAGCGCCGAGGTGTACGATCCCGCTGCGGGTACCTGGGCTCTTACCGGAGAGCTGCACACTGCTCGCGAGTTTCATACGGCAGTGCTGCTCTCCAATGGCAAGGTGTTGGTTGCCGGCGGTTATAACGGCAGCGCTTTGGCCGGTGCAGAAGTGTATGACCCGGACGCAGTTCTCTGGAGCACGACAGGGACTATGGGTGCTGTGCGGTATGGACATACAGCGACGCTGCTGCCTGATGGGAGTGTGTTGGTCGCCGGAGGGTATGGGGACACTGCTCTATCCGGTGCGGAGGTGTACGATGCGACAACGGGGACCTGGTACATGGCAAGTGGCCTGACCACGGCGCGTCGTTGGCATACGACGACGCTGCTCCCTGATAGCAGGGTGTTGGTTGCTGGAGGTGAGGACGGTGGGGGCATTCCGCTTGCTCACGGGGAGGTGTACGTTCCCCCGACTGGCGCATGGGGCATGACCGGAGATATGAATATTGCTCGCTATGGACATGCCGCGACTTTGCTATCCGATGGTAGGGTGTTAGCCGTGGGGCCGGACACCAGTGAATTGTATGACCCGGCTACAGGCAAATGGGGTCTTACGGGGAATTTGCAGGCAGGACATAGTTTTTGCACTGCAACATTGCTACCTGACGGCAGGGTTCTGGCCGTAGGGGGAGATACCACTGAGACAGAGGTGTATAACCCTGTGGCAGACACTTGGAGCGCTACCGGGGATTTGAACATTGCCCGTCCTGCACATACGGCAACCTTATTGCCTGATGGTCGCGTCCTTGTCGTAGGTGGTGCAAACCATCCATGTACGGGGGACATCCTCTCCAGTGCGGAGGTTTATGATCCAAAGACAGGTATATGGAGTCTCACGGGAGATCTAAATATTGCCCGCTGTGGTCACACCGCGACACTGCTGTCCGATGGGAGAGTGTTGGTCACTGGTGGTCTTATTTCCTCCACTGCGGAGATTTATGACCCAGTTATGGGCACATGGAGTATCACTGGATCCATGCAAAAGAGGTATCGTGTTGAACACACAGCGACGCTACTGCCCGATGGCAGAGTTTTGGCTGTTGGAGGGATGTCTGTGGATTATCCCTCCAGTGCGGAGATCTATGATCCCCTAACAGGTCTTTGGACCTCTACAGGGAATTTATCTATTGGCCGTCTGGGACATACGGCAACGTTGTTACCTGACGGCAAGGTGTTAGTCATGGCAGGCATAGAGGGTAGTGAGGTTCTCGCAAGCACAGAGATATATGACCCTGCAACGGGCACATGGGATATGACGGGGAGTATGGAGTTTGCTCGTTGGGGACATACGACCACGTTGTTGCCCGATGGATGGGTGTTAGTTGCTGGTGGAGTAGGTGGGAGTACATTAGTTTCTACTGAGATCTATGATCGCGGCCTGGGGGCTGAACCTGCCAGCTATCCGACCTTGAGCGCAGCTACTTCGCCGCTGACCCTGACCACCCGTTTGACGGTCACCGGCAGCGGGTTCCGGGGGTACCGGCAGGCTGAGAGCTCCGGGGGTGCATCCAACAGCTCGGCCACCAACTATCCGTTGGTGCAGCTACGCAGTCTAAACAATGAGCAGACTCGCTGGCTGTCCCCCGATCCCACGGCTCCCTTCTCCGCTACTGCCTTTACTTCTTTGCCCGTTACCGACTTCCCTGCAGGCTCTGCCCTGCTCACTGTCTATGTCAATGCTGTCCCCAGTACTTCACGCTTCATCCGAGTGGAACAGGTCACGACAACGACGATGCTCAGTTCGTCGCTGCCCTCCACACTGGTCGGACAACCGGCCGTGTTCACGGCTACGGTAAGCGCCGGCTTCCCGACGGGGAGCACCCCCACCGGCATCGTCATCTTCAAGGAAGGGGTGCAGGTGTTGGGCACGGTGCCGGTGAGTGGCTCCGGCCATGCAACCTTCATCACGCGCCGTCTTTCGGCGAGGAACCACACCATCACGGCGGTGTATGGTGGGGATCTCAACTTCGCGCGCAGTGAGGATGCACTCAGTTGTGAAGTCGAGATAGGACCGACATTTTTGCCGCTGATTCTGCGGCAGTAAGAGAAAGGAGGATGCGATGATAACAGTTTCAGAAGCATGGAAACAGATGTATCCCGGAGCGGTGGTCGGCGTGCTGGTGATGCGCAACGTCAGCAACCCGCCGCAGCATGCCGCGCTGGAGGAGCGCAAGGTGGCGCTGGAGGCCGAACTCCGCGCGCGCTTTGCCGGCCAGGATCGGGCTGCGCTGCGGGCCCTGCCGGTCCTGCAGGCTTATGACGCCTACTACAGACAGTTCAAGAAGACCTACCACGTGCAGTTGCAGCTCGAGTCCGTCGTCTTCAAGGGGCGCTCGCTGCCCGGCGTGGCGGCGCTGGTGGAGGCCATGTTCATGGCGGAGCTGAAAAACCTGCTTCTGACCGCCGGACATGACCTGGATGCGGTCCGGGAGCCGGTCACGCTGGACGTGGCGCAGGGGACGGAGCGCTATACCTGCCTGGGCGGGCAGGAGACCGACCTGAAGCCGGGGGATATGGTCATCGCGGACGCGCAGGGTGTGCTGTCCAGCATCATCTACGGTCCCGACGCCCGGACGCCGATCACGCCGGGGACACGGAACGTGCTCTTTACCGTCTACGGGCCGCCGGGCATTGGGGCGGCAGCGATGCAGGCGCACCTGGAGGATATCCGCGACAACGTCCGGCTCGTTGCCCCGGAGTCGGAAGTGGCGGTGCTCGAGTGCCTCACGGGTGGCGGGTAGTCCCTGATTTGAAACTAAGTTGTCATTGACCCTTTCTCGGACTTTGCTATAATGGAATGGATGGCCGGATGAAATACCGGCAGACAGGGAGGGTTCGACATCATGACATGTGCGGCAACGGTAGAAGTGCTGTTCGAGCGGGCCATCGCAGCGGAGCGTGCTGCTGAGGCGCTGTATCGCGGCCTGGAGGCGAAGTTCGCTGCTCACGAGGACGTCGTGGCTTTCTGGCATTCCTATGCCGAGGACGAGGTCGGCCACGCGAAGTGGCTGGAGCGGTTCCGCGAGGGACTGACTCCCGAGGAGCTGGATGCACCCGCCGACTGCATCATGTTGGACAATGCCCGCCGGGCGATGGAAGCTTCCATTGACAAACTCCTGGACCAGGTGCACGATCTGGAGGATGCCTACGAGCTGGTCAATGAGCTGGAGAATGCCGAGACCAACGCCGTCTTTGAGTTCATGCTGGCCAACTTCTCCAAGGACGAGGGTGCCAAGGCCTTCCTTCGCTCCCAATTGAAGGATCACATCGGCAAATTGATGATCGAATTCCCCTCACAGTTCTCGTCTGCCGCGATACGGCGGCAAGTCAAGGCGCTTCCCTGACAAAGAGTTCCTGATGATACCCAAGACCCTAAAGGCCAAGCCTCTAGGGTCTTTTCTTAGACGATGGAAATGGGACCGCGGGCATCTTGCCCGCTCTTTTATTCGCTTTGGCAGGTGCAATGCACTTTCCGAAGTGCGTTGCACCTTGGCGTTACTCCGTCAGCAGCTCGACTGTGTGCGCGATCAACCCTGGGTCAAGGCGATCCCCGTGCCCCGGCACGACCAGGTCCACATCGAGATCCATGAGGCGGCGCACGGACTCCGGCCAGGCCTCCATGTCCGCGTCGGCAGTGTTCCCCACCTCGTCCCCACCTAAGATCATGCACCCGCCGAAGAGGAGCTTCCGTGCCGGGAAGTAGACCACCACGTTGTCCGGTGTGTGCGACGGCCCCGGGTAGAGCACCTGCACGGGCTCTCCCCCGAAGGTGAGCTCCAGCCCCTCTTCCACGTCGAAGCGCTCCGTGGGGGCGACGTAGGAAAGCTGCTCGTGGGCCTCGTAATACCGGCGGTCCGCAGGTGCTGCCAGCCACGTCAGCGTCAGTTCCCGCAGCGCCTCCCCCCGCTCCTCGATCAGCCGGGCGGTTAGTTCCGACCCGTAGACGGGGATGCCCTGATCCACCAGATAGCGGTTGCCCCCCAGATTGTCGTAGTGGAAGCCGGTGTTGATGGCGGCGATCTCGTAATCGGATTCTCCTGGCTGCGTGAGCGCCCGCTGCTCCTTGAACCAGCGCAGCATGGTTTCCGTGGCCTCCGGCGTGTAAGGGGTGTCCACGAGCAGCAGCGTTGCATCCGACCAGACCATCAGCGAGTTGTGGGGCCAGGGGAAGGCATGGGTGACGAGGAAGACGCCTTCCTGGATCACCCGCGCCTCCATCTCCTCGTTAATCTTGAAACGCGGATAGGCGGTGCGCAGCGCCGGTGTCGGCGTGATCGGCGGGAGCGGTGCCGGCGTGGGCGTCACGGCCAGTGTCTCCACTGCCGTGGGCGCGCTGGCGGCGGGTGTCTCGGCGGAACCTCCCCCACATCCGACCCCCACCACGGCCAGAAGCCCCAGCAGGACTATAAACCACGCGCGATGGGCAACCCTGACGTTTGTCGTTTGACGCTTGACGTTTTCCGTTTGGCGCATGACGTCTCCCGTCCCCCCTCACGGCAGGATCGGATAATGCACCTTCGGTGCCTTGCGCTCCACGACCTGCTCGGCCGCCAGCGCCAGTCGCAGCAGCGTCGGCTCTTGCCAGGCGCGCCCGATCGCCTGCATGCCCACCGGCAGCCCAGCCGGACTGTACCCCGCTGGGAAGGAGATGGCGGGCAGCCCCGTCAGGTTCGCCGGGGTCACGAAGCGCATGATCTCCACCAGCGTCGTGAGGTCGGATTCGCCGTCCGGCAGCGCGGCCTTCGGGATCGGCGGCGCGGTCAGCCCCGTGGTCGGCGTGAGGATCGCATCGACCTGCTCCAGCACGTGATCGAAGGCGGCCATCGTGCGGGTGCGGACGCGCTGCGCCTGGATGTAATCGTAAGCCGTGAAGGCGCGGGCCAGCGCCAGGTTGGTGCGCACGTCCAGCCCGTGCTCCCGGTGGTGCTCCGTGTAGGTGTGGCTCAGCGCCTGTGCCATCTCCGCGGCGATCGTGACGCTGTGCGCGACCCGCGCGGCTTCCAGCTCCGGGATCGCGATCTCGCGGACCTCGATCCCCATCCGCTCGAACTGCGCGAGCAGC
>JAVEWB010000167.1:0-5488 GCA_034004765.1 Anaerolineae bacterium | reverse complement strand
GAATTTCAAATGGTATGTGCTGACCGCCCTCGATGAATGTGAGATTGCCACGAGGGTCTTGGATTTTTGGTAGGTCTATTATGTTGCATATTTGTACGCTCATAAAAACTCCACATCAACCTTGCTTTCTAGGAACCGGATGTAGCGTTGCCGCGATGCAGTGATGTCTTCTTTGAGGATTTCATAGATTTTGTCCAATTCAGTTTCGGAAATTTTTCTTGCGCCGAATCGCTCGTGAAATTTACATACCCGCTCATTGCCTTTTCGGACATCAAAGTGAGCAGCATTAAAACCAAGGTGGTCCAGGGCGTACGCATAAACCATGAGAGCCGATTCCATCGCGGCATGACCGGGGCTGCCTTCTCTTAATATCCAGGAGCCCCAGCAAAAACTTTCGCCCTGTGGGTCATAGAGTCTGACCGTGCCAATTGGCTCATTTTTGCACTCAATGATGAAATAGGCCTGATCGTGTGATAGCGCGTAACGTCTTAGCCAATCTTGCTGATCTTCAAGGGCGCCGGTCACGGGGCTGAGATAGCGCGATTTTTCGCTATCAATGCGTAAAGACAGGATGAAAGGGGCGTCTTCTAATTTGGCATTCCGGAAAACAAGTGTCTTGCCAAATATGCGGGTAGCCTTGCGAATTACGGGTGTCTTGCCAGGCATTGATGATGCCTTTCATGTTCATTGAAGTGCGTTGGCCTTCATTTTTACAGTCATTGCATTAAGGCTGGGTCGGATGCCCCTCGGTAATTGCAGATAAGCTCAGACAGCATGGTGCAGTTTCGCCGTCGGCCGGTAGACGGATTTGCCAGCATGGGAGTCTAGGGGATCGGTTTGCCAAAACGTTTTGGTGGGAAGTTGACGAAATTCTGGGTGCCCTTCGGGCGGTTGCCTATCGTCAGCGATGCAAGTGCAACAACTTGAGTGATGGCATCTATATATTGATCCTCATCGTAAATTTGCCTTAATCGTCGGGATTGCTCAATCCCCATCTCAATCGCATCTTGGGGACGATCTATATACTGGCTGACGATAGCCTGAATAGAATCAGGTTCAAGTTTGAAGGTGAATCGATGTGGGAGATTGAAGTGTGCCATCAAGAATTCCGTTTCGTCGGTTAGGAAGGCTGTCCACCGACCGGCAGCCCTGCGGATTCGATCGTGGGTCGAGCTCTGGGTGTTGGGGGACATGTCCACCAGGGCTGGCGCTTGGTCAATGAGTCGCTGAGTCCGGCCCATGTCCGAATCCGGATCATAAGTAGCGCGGCGCCCACTGAAATCTAGGTGTCCCCAGGATTTCCCTCGAATGATTACAGGCAGATCCAGGAGCGCACGGGCGATGAGTGTGCTTTTATAGCGGCGCAGGTAATCGTCTAGTTGGGCAACCATAAAGAGCAGCGTTGCCGGTTCGAAGCCGGGATTGATCTGACGGGCAGCGAGGTCGTTAATAAGGCGCTCGTCAAGGCGAGGTTCGCGCCCAATCGAGTCCTGACTCACCGATTCTTCCGCTAGGTTCAGAAGAATGCTGGTAATCGAGCGGGGTAGGGTACTGCGCCAGTAGTCGATGAGCTCGTCGGGGGAGTTGCCGTTCTTGGGGAAGATGATTTTCCCCTTCAGTTTTGCATCAAAGTCTGCTTGTTCGAACTCCAGGGGATCGATCAGGGTGTGGGGCATCGTCAACGACAGGGTCTTGTGCTCAAACCAGCGGGTGTAGAAACCGTGATGAGCCTTGTCTGAATAGACGTTGATGGAGCCTGGGTACTGGTGGGCGTGGCGGTCCGGGAAATAGGCGGGAGTGTCGCCGTATAAACGGAGGAATGGGATGCCATGGGCCGCCCAGGCGTTGACGCTGCGCCCGTTCGAACTGAGGTTGAAGTCTTGGCCCACGCCGAAGTGGCTCATGGCGAACCACACTGGCATTTCCAGGACATCCAAGACCTGCTGGCGCCAGTTTGTGCTGTTCAAGTCAAAGAAATGTAGGGCGCTGGCGTGTTTCGCGAAAGGTCGGGCTTGTTCCCGGATCAACTGTTCCAGGGCGTTGCCTTCGCTGGCCCCATAAAAGCACAGGATTGCTCCCCCTTCCTGTTGCGTGGGGAGGACCCCGGATTCGGCCGTCACGTCAGTCGGTGGCGCACTGGATTTAGTGCTTAGGGTCAAAGCTTCCCGTAGGATTCTTCCTAGCATGTGAGGTCTATTTCCTATTGCGGGTGAATCTGTGATCGATGGAGGGCTTTGCGCTTGTCATCGGCCAGGCTCCATGCCTTGCCCCTGGGGTGATGGCTGATAATCCGGATCCAGTCGGCTGGCGATGTGGTTCAGATATGTGTTTATTGCGATTTCAAGCATTCCGCCGGGCCCTTGTTCCGGTCTGAGGGCCTTGAATACGAAACCCTGACCGTCGGGGGTGAGGGCAGTGGACCCGAGAAAGCGTTGGAGGTGGGATCCTGGTCGGTCATGGCAGCGGTAGAAAGACTGGCGGATATAGCCCATGGGTTGGCAGAATTGTTCCAGAGCCTTGGAGAAGGCCACATCCTCTCCACCCAGGGGGCCGCGAAAGACGGCGCTTTCCGGAAATCCCCCCAAGCGCTGAAAGCTTGTCCTTCGCAGCATGAGATTGCAGGGGGAGCTGGATATGGCCGACAGGTAACGAGGATCGCTGGCGTTCAGGACCGGCTTATTGTCGGGACCTACGAATAGCATGTCGGTGCGGACAGCTGAAAATTCGGGATGCCCATCCAGGGCCGCCAAGGCAGCCCGGAAGTAGCCGGGGACATACTCGTCGTCCGAGTCCAGAAAGCACAGAAACTCTCCGGTCGCCATGGCGGCTCCCTTATTTCTGGCTGCTGCGGGGCCGCCGTTGCGGGCTGTCCGGGCACTCATCATTAACAGATGGTGGCGGCATTGTAACTGGCTGATAACCGCCGGGGTATCGTCGGTGGAACAGTCGTCCACCACGATGATCTGGTTGAGTTCGGCCTGATTCAGGCAGGAGGCGACCGCCCGTTCGAGACGTAGTCCATCGTTGTGGCAGGGGATTACGACGGATATCCGCCCTCGGGCAGGCGCAGGCTCCCTCTTGCCAAATCCCTGGAAGATTGCAGCCAAGCGCTGCCAGATCGGCATCACTTCGTCAGGGTGATATGTTTCACCACGCCCTCGGTGAGGGCCTCGGTAAAGCCCTCGGAGTAGCCGGCGTCTTTGAGTTGCCACCGGAAGGTATTGGCGAAGCGGGCTTTGCGAAACCATCCCAGGCGATGGGTGGACTGGAATACTGCGATTTCCTGCATGACGGAGGCCAGGATACCCTCCAGCCGTTTTTGGCTGCCTTTCCTGGCAAGCTTTGGCTCGCTGCTGGGCGGGTATTGAAGAATGATCTTTTTCGCCAATCCGATGGCGAACTCCGTATCTGCTTTTGGAATGAGTTTCCCAATTAGCTTCATTGTTGTACCTCATGGGTTGCCAGAAATGCCGGCAGGCGCTTAGAAAAGATTTCCTCGAGAAGGGGCTCCCAAGCCCCAGGGGCTTGTTGCCGGAGTACCTTTACCGAGTCATACCAATTATTAGATTCCCCTTCCAAGCCCCATCGCCATTCATAGCGGTGGGGCAGCATGAGCCAGCAAGGATGGCCGATTGCACCCGCGACGTGGACGATGGAGGTGTCCACAGTGATGACGAGATCCATCTGCTGGATGAGGGCCGCTGTGTCCGCCAAGGTCACGAGTTCTTCGGTAACGTTGATCACGTTTGCGGGAAGGATTTCCGGAACGGTGGTCTGGAGGGCAAAAAAATCTGCGTCAATGGGCGACAGGTAGGGGCGCAGGCGGTTGAAGGAAATAGATCTGCGGCGGTCAGAGCGATGGGTGGGGTTGCCTGACCAGGCGATGCCAATTTTCGGCCGGGATTTGGGCGCAAAGTTGGCAACCTTCTCCCGCCAGTAAGCGTAGTGTTCATCCGAAACGGAAAGGTAGCCTGACTTGGCGGGAACGGTGTCGGCAGTGGTCCGAAACAGGTGGGGCAGACTCATGGAGGATATCCAGAGGTCGCTGGGGGCGTTTGTCGGTGTCTTGGGATTCAGGGGGAGCAGTTTGATCTGGGGAAAGGTATGGGCAAGGAGGGGGAAAGCCTCCGGCTGACATTCAAGGATCACTTCTTTCGCTTGGGACAGGAGCATTGGCAGATAGCGGGACAGCATGACAGTGTCACCGAGGCCCTGTTCGGCGTGAATCAGTAGCCGCTTGCCGTGGAGGGGCGTTTTTCCGTTCCAGCGCTCTCGATCCATCTGGGCGGAAAGCAAATACCTGCCCACCTCGCCCATCTGGAAGCGGACTTCATAATTTTCGAAACCCCCCAGATAATCGTCCTCGGCAAGGGCGCAGAAAGCTATGGAGAACATTGCCTCGGCGCAGTCTCGGTGTTTGTCCAGGACGGTTCGCCGAATGTCCTCAACGGTCTGTCTGTCTCCGAGCTCAACGAAGATGTTCATCGTATTGCCGCACAACAGGGCGTCTTCCGGATATTTTTCCCGGCCCACCTGCAACCAGTGCTTGCTTTCCAGAATGTCGCCACCGGCAACATGAATGATGGTTGCTGCGTTCACCAGAGGCAGGGTGAGATCCTCGTCCCTGAGTTGGCCCTGCCATTGCTTGAAAAAGGACAGGGCCGCCTCGAACTTGCTGGCTGAGTAAAGGGCCAGGCATGCGAAGTTGAAAAGCTCGAAGTCAAAACCACAGGTCTCCAGGTATTCGGATGCCACGGTGTAGCAGGCCTGGTGGTCTTGTTGGCAGCGCTTGATACGGGCAGTGAGTTTGGCGAGTTCGACCTTGGGCCAGTCTAGGGTTTCCACTGTTGCCTGCAGCGCCACCACCAGGGGAGAGCCTCGATCATTCTTGAGCTCCGTTTCGACGAAGTGCGCGAGGTACCCGGCTTGCCGGGTGGCGGCGAGCTCGGCAACGTCAGGCGGGAGGGGGACGGACGCCCCATTTTTTTGGGTGCGCTTGCGGGAAAAGAGACGTTTCAGGCGTTCCATGGGGCTCAGTGAGTTCGCGGATCAAATGGCGATGCGCATAGGATAACGATGGCGGAAAAAAAAGGGCCACCGCAGGTGGCCCTTATTGCCATGGCGTGCTGAATTAGCTGCGGCAGGAGCCCGGCATCAACGAGGGCGGGGTGCCTTGGCAAGTCCAGGTGGTGACAACCTGCTGGGTCGTGTCGATATTGGGGGTCAGCGTCACGCCGATCGTGATGCTGTCAACGACGCCGGCGGCAGAAATGATGCCATCGGTGGAACCAACGGTAACCCCGGTTACGTACTGGGTGGTGGTCGTGGAGCCGCAAGAGTCATACGTGGCTGCGGACAAGATTGGAGCGGATTGAACGATTTCAGAAACGCAGGTCCGCGCCGCGCTGGCGGCCAGCACCACTTCGGAAACCTTGGCCTTGCGGGTGTAGTCGGTGTAGGCCGGCAGGGCCACGGCGGCCAGGATGCC
>JAVEWB010000166.1:0-5538 GCA_034004765.1 Anaerolineae bacterium | reverse complement strand
GGGGGGGGGGGGGGGGGGGGGGGGGGGCAGGGGGCCTGGCGTCAGCGCCGGGATGCAGGTTGCGGGAGGCACGGGCGGCTGCGCCGTCAGCGTCCCGGCAACGGCGGCCTGGATGTCTGAGGTACAGCTCTCGTTACCGCCACCGCAGGAGGTAGTGAGCAAGAGCAGGAGGGATACCATCGCGATAAGAGATAGAGAACGTGGCTTCATTTTTCCTGATCCTTCAATGTGGCGAGCTGCAGCGAATAGGTGTCCGCGGGTGCGGTTTCGATCGTGGCTGCACCGAGCCCCGCGCTTTCGAGGCTGGAATGGCACTTGGCAGATACCGCGAGCCCGCTGACGGCCTGACTGGGAACCAGATAGAGCGTCAGTGTGATAGGGAGCGGCGGGTTGAACGTCTGCGGCCCGGCTGAGGAAGTATCCAGCACGGGGATTTGCATCTGCCACCGCGCATCCTCGAAGGTGCCGAGGGAGACGGCATGCACGGCCACGCATTTGGGGGAGTCCACGCGGGTCACGCTCAGCAGCGCCCAATCGGCGGGATCACCGCAGACCTGATAGGTCCCCTGTGCCTCGAACCCGTACGCAATGCCAGTTGTGCCGCGGATGGCTGTGAGCAGCGCGTCGGCGGTCGGGGCTGTCATCGCGACCATGGGATTGCAGGGCGGGGTAGGGGGATTTGGGGAGGCTAAGAGCTTGCTGAGCGCCCATGTTGTGAGGAGGAGCGCGGCGAGTGCGACGATGGGGAGCCATAGGGGGCCTCCCCTGCGCGGGGATGGCGTTTCCAACTTACCAGGTTGGATTGCGGCTGGCGGCGAGGGTGGTGTCTGAACGCGGCTCGTGCTGCCATTGCCGATGATGTTCCCGTCGCCGATGATGATCTTGATATCATGCGGGCCGCTGGGTTCTTCACCCTCGGTGTCAATCGTTACCTGTGTCTTCGTCATTTTGTGATCATCCGTGAAAGCTGTGGCAGAGTTGCCCTGTCCTTGACGTATCAACCCGGCATGTTACAATCATTTTGCACATAATTTACCAATCCAGTATAGCCCGGTGTAAGAAAAATACAACCTTATGATGGCGGATCTTCCCCATATCGCGTTAGCCCATGACTGGCTGAACCAACACGGCGGCGCCGAGCGGGTGCTGGAGGTGCTGCATGAGGCCTTCCCCGCTGCACCGCTCTACACCAGCATGTACTGGCGGGAGGGGATGCCGGAGGCCTACCGCAGTTGGGACATCCGCACTACCTGGATGGACCGCCTGCCGGGCATCTACAAGCACCATCAGATGTACTTCCCCTTCTACGCGCTGGCCTTTTCTCGGCTGGATTTGAGCCGGGAAGGGTTCGATCTGCTCCTCACCAATAAGAGCGGCTTCTGTCACGGCGTCAAAGCCGGCACGACCCCGCAGCTCTGCTACTGTTTGGCGCCTACGCGCTACGTCTGGGAGTTCGAGAGCTACGCGGCCCGCGAGGAGCTTTCGCCGGCACTCAGGGTGCTGCTGCGTCCGGTGATCTCGCTGCTGTGCCGGTGGGATTATGCGGCTGCTCAGCGCCCGACGACCCACTTCGTGGCGATCTCCACCGAGATCCAGGCGCGCATTCAGACCTATTACCATCGGGACTCGATCATCGTTTACCCTCCGGTCAACGTCGACGCTTACCTGCCTCAGGATTCGCACGACGACTACTACCTGCTCGTCTCTCGACTGATTCCCTACAAGCGGATCGATCTGGCGGTGCAGGCCTTCTCGCGGCTGGGGCTGCCACTGTGGATTGCGGGCGCGGGCCGGGATCGTGAGGCGTTGGAGGCGCTGGCCGGGCCGACTGTCAAATTTCTGGGATACGTTCCCGATGAGGATCTCCCCGGGCTGCTGGCGCGCTGCAAGGCGTTCGTCTTTCCCGGTCGCGAGGATTTTGGAATCGCACCGCTGGAGGCACAGGCGGCTGGGCGTCCGGTGATCGCCTACGCGGCCGGGGGTGCGCTGGATACGGTGATACCCGGTATCACCGGCACCTTCTTCTCGGAGGCGACGCCGGAGGCCTTGATGGAGGCGGTGCTGCGCTTCGATGCGGACGGCGTGGATCCGTCGGCCTGCCGGACGAATGCCCTGCGTTTCTCGACCGATCACTTCCGGCAGACGCTCCTTGCCGAGATCGGACGCATTCTGGCGATTTAAGGGCCTCGTGCATTCACGGTTCGTCAATTGCGGATTCGCTTTTTTTGCCTTTCGTGGGGAGTTGTTGTATACTTACGTGTAGACCCGTTACAGCAGGGGCAGGCTTGAAACCCTAATGTGATCCAAGGAGTGGACATGAAGAGTTATGACGTGGTCGTGGTGGGTGCAGGCTCTGGCGGTCTCATGGCCGCCATTACTGCGCGAAGGTTTTATCCCGATAAAAGTATCTTGGTCATTCGCAAAGACCCGCTGGTGACAATCCCCTGTGGCATCCCCTACATTTACGGTACGTATGGAACCCCGGATAAGGATTTGGTCCCTATCGATCGCTCGTTTGAGCGGAATCGCTTGGATGGGTTGGTGGACAAGGTTCTTGGCATCGACCGCAGCCAACATATTGTGACGACCTATGGGGGTGAGAAGATCGGGTATCAGAAGCTGGTGCTGGCCACAGGTTCTGAGCCGCTCATCCCGCCTCTGCCGGGCGTGGAACTGCAGAACATTTTCACCATTCGAAAGACTGTTCCTTATTTGAACTACTTGCTTGATGCCATGAACCAGGCCCGAAGTTTGTGCATCGTGGGCTGCGGATACATCGGCGTCGAGTTTGCCGAGGAATCGCGAAAAGGTCGCCCCAACCTCGCGATCACCGTCGTGGAGATGGTGGATCACTGCTTGCAGCAGGCGTATGACAAGGAGATCAGCGTCAAGATCGAGGAAGCGCTGGTGGGGATGAACATCAACCTGATGTTAGGCGCCAGGGTGGAGGCTTTCCTGGGGGAAGGCAAGGTCGAGAAGGTGCGGTTGGTCGGCGGTGCCGAGATCGATGCGGATATGGTCATTCTGGGACTCGGTGTGCAGCCGGACATCGAGCTTGCCCGGGAAACCGGATTGATGCTGGGTCCGACGAAGGCGATCCAGGTCGACCGCTACATGCAGACCAGCGATCCCGACGTCTTTGCCTGTGGGGACTGCGCTGAGAAGATCTCGTTTTTCGATGAGTCACCTGCCAATGTGCGGCTGGCCTCGGTAGCTTCTTTGGAAGGGCGCATTGCGGGAAGTAACTTGTTCAAACAGAACCGCGCGCATGTGGGCACGATTGGAGTGGTTTCTACAGTTGTGGGTGGGACCGCGTTTGCCTCGGCGGGGCTTACGGAAGCTCAGGCTCGGGCAAAGGGCTATGATGTGGTGGTCGCGGATGCGGGATCGATCAACCGCCACCCGCGTGCGATGCCCGGCGTGGGCAAGATCGTGGTCAAGCTGGTCTTCGATCGAAAGAACATGGTCGTCTTAGGCGGCCAGATCTGGGGCGCCGACAGCGGCGGTGAGATCATCAACATCCTCAGCGGCTGCATCCAGCATCAGATGACGGCGGATGACATCGCGACCTATCAGATTGGGACACATCCGGCATTGACGGCTTCGTCAGCGGTCTACCCGTTGGTAGAGGCGGCAGAGATTGCGCTGCAGAAACAGCAAGAGCTATCTTCAGCCGAGACCTCGCTGGATTAACGGATACAGGTGCTGCGGCTCAGTATCAGACTATGAAAGTTGTCAGGGGGTATGGTTCCGGTTCCGTCTTCCAGGGTACAGGTGCTGCGGCTCAGTATCAGACTATGAAAGAGAGAGGGCGTTAAGCCCTCTCTCTTTTTGATTTACCAATGCCAGGCCTGGACTTGCCATTCGGGCTGCTTGGCCCACCAGGGGATGGCCCCGTAGGAGGCTTCGATTTCCTCCTTGTCGTAGACCTCTAACATGCAGCCGTACCAGCTCAGCCCCTCGGTCTTTTGGAAGTGCCACCATTCGATGTCAAACCACGAGGCGCGCCAGTTGGAGAGCGCATTGCGGCGTTCCCATCCGTAGTCCGCGGCGATCGTGGTGAAGTCCACGTAATAGCCTTCAGGGACTTCCGCCTTGTATTCCCCTCCCTGGGCTGCCGCCAGGCCTCCCGCTGACCGTGCCGACAGGTTCCAGGGGAGGGCGCGGAGCGGCTCTCCCAGACTGCCATCCTGCTTCTCCGGCTTGATGTAGACCCGCCAGTAGGTGACGCCGCCCACATCCTCGCGCACCAGTTCGATCAATCCTCTGCTTAGGAAGCCCTGGTTGATGTCCACGGCGCGTCCGCAGACGTGCCAGGAGATACGTCCCTGTCCGGGCCGCGGCGTGTAGTTCATGTTGCGGGAGGAATCCCCTAGGATCGCAAGATAATCCCAGCCGGTTTCCCGCTGCACGCGCTGCTTGAGTGCATTGAAGCTGTCGTTGACTTTGTCGCTTAACTGTTCTCCGCCACCGTTGACCCCAGGGACGGTCACCAGTTTATAGAGTCCCGATGCGTTGTTGGTCTCCAAGAGCAGTTCGGTGTAGAGAGCGGGCTCTTTCTCCTGCATCCGGGCCTCAAGCTGGTCGGCAAAGGCTTCGGGAAGCGTGCGCTCGCTCCAGTCCGGATCTTCCATCCAGTCCGTAGTCGTGTAGCCCTCCTGAGCCAGTGCCCACCCTTTGCTGCTGGCGGCGATCAGATAAGAGGTGCCGTTTTGGCGGAAGATGAAGGCGAGCGCCTGGTTGTCGGGAGCCCATACCGGCTCGCCACCGGTGCCGAACAGCATCGGTTGCAACTGCCCTGAAGTAATGGCTTCCCGGTCGAAGGGCAGCACGCGGATATCCTCATCGCCCGGCACGCCGGTGGAGTAGCCCAGGTAGGCTCCGTCGCGCGACCAGGTGACGTGATCTTCGTCCTGATCGGGGGTGTTGGTTACGTTGAGCAGTTCACCACCGTCGAGGGAAACCAGGTAGATGTCCTTGTTGCCGTTTCGCAGTGAGGTGAAGGCGATGTGCCGGCCGTCCGGCGACCAGGCGGGTGAGAAGTCAGGGGCGGAGTCCTGCGTGAGTTGATAGCTCTCTTCACCGTCCACGCTGATGACGCTAATATTCAGTGCACCACCTTTGTAGGATTCGTAGGCCAGCCATTTGCTGTCGGGGGACCATGCAGGCCCGGCCTCGAAAGCCGGATCGCGGGTCAGACGCAGGACGGTGTTGGAGTCGAGATCCATCAAATAGAGGTCCCAGTTGTTCGCCCGCCGCGAAGAAAAGGCCAGCCAGCGGCCATCCGGCGACCACGCCGGATCGCGATCTTCGGCGGGATCATACGTCAGGCGCAGCAGGCGGCCATCGTTTTGGGAGAGTAGGTAGATGTCGCTGTTGCCGTTGTGACGCATGGAGAAGGCTACGGTCCCTCCGCTGCCAACCGGGGTGGGGGAAGGGCCAGGGGTGACCGGAAGGCCGGGGGTTGGGGTGACGACGACAATGCGTGGCTCTCTCGAAAGATAGGGAATGCCCTGGAACCAGAAAAGCAGTGCCACG
>JAVEWB010000165.1:0-5547 GCA_034004765.1 Anaerolineae bacterium | reverse complement strand
GGCCGGCACAAGGTGCGCTGGTGCGACCCGGTGCAGCTGCGCAAAGTGGTGGCTGCGCTGGTTTATAGGCAGAAGCGTTTATCTGCCCCCGCGGCAGATAAACAGAAACAGTAGAACTGCTTGTTATGCGCAACGTTATGCCGCGAGGCAGAGGAGTGAACACGATGAATGAGAATGATTGGATTTACGAGCTGGCTCGTAAGGCTTACGATGCCTATTGCGGATCGACCGGTTGGAAAAGCGCCGTAACCGGCGCGGATCTCCCGCTGTTTGACGCCTGCCCCGCAGCGGTAAAGAAGGGGTGGGTAGCAGTGGCTGAAAAGATGGTTTTGGAGATCGGCGCATAACCAGGCAATGAACCAGACGGGCGCCACGCCTGGCAGTCGTGCTACGCGAGTCCGAGAAGGCGCCCGCTGGTTATCGCCAATGTTAGACCGCAAGGAAACAAGTACATGACGGGATGGGAAATCAAAATCAACTGGGTGGATTGCCCCTGGCGGAAGTGTGCCGACGAGTGTTGGCACCCACGCTATAGGGTCGAGGCTGGGGACTGTCGGGAGCAGCATTGTCCAATCAGAGCGTCTAACTCATTCACGGAAAGGAGGTGAAGCAATGATCAGGTTTTGGGAGAAATGGCGAAACTGGCGGCTGCGGCGGACTCTGGCGTCGCTGCGCCGCCAACTGGCGGCGGCCGGCTGGGAGGATTCAACCATCGATCTGCATCCGGACGTGGCGATCGTCCAGGTGCTTGAATACGGGAGGATACCATCCGGTGATTCCATGTACATCAATTGAAGGAGCCGAGCGCCCGGAGCCGGACGGCTCATGCCGGATCCACGGCTGCTCGAACGAAACCGAAACATTGTTTTGCCGCTCATGCATGGGCCTGCCCCCGGTGGGCTGGTGGGCGGTAGAGGGACAGAGGACAGATGGCAGAGGACAGAAGACAGAAGACAGAGGACAGAGGACAGAAGACAGAGGACAGAGGACAGAAGAGGAGATGATCGTGGGAGACAAAAAAAATGAGCTGATCGTCCCGGAAGGGCTCAGGCGCTGCTCTAAGTGCGATAAGCTGAAGCCTGCCGATACGGATCATTTCGTGCGCAACAACGCGAGGAAAGACGGCCTTATGCCGATCTGCAAGGATTGCAGAGCTAAGGCCCAGCGGGCGTATCGAGAGCGAAAGCGTAATGCTGCGGTGACGGCAAGTGAAGTGCGGACGCCCCCTCCGGCCAGAGAGTCGGGCGCCCGCGAGCAGAATGCAGCCCCGGTCGAAGTTTCGCCGGCTGTATTGTGGTGCGCCGCCGAAGCGTGCCTGCTTAACATCGATCTTACGGACTATCCAGAAATTTATCAAGAGATCGAGCGTATCGCGCGCGACGAGGACAGGACCCCGGAGCTGCAGGTCCGTCACCTGCTGCGCAAAATGTTCGGCGAAGCGGCCTGATGGCCGCCGTTATCTGCCCCGGGTGTGGGCACTATATCCCGTGCCCGGCCTGCGGCGGCTGGATCTGCGGGCGGTGCGGAGCCGACCTGCAGGCTACGGGCTACGGGTTGCAGGCTGCCGGGGTGCAATCCCGTAGCCGGAAAAGAAGGGAAGAAGCGTATGGTGCCGGAAATGACGAAGCTGGAGGCCTGGTGCCTGAACTGGATCAGGAAGCACAAGGGCAAGGCGGCCGCGATCCGTGCTGTCAAGCTGGCAGAGATCTACGGCGGCGCCAGTGAGCGCAAAGTGCGGCAGGCAGTCGAGTGCCTCATAAAGGTGCACAAGCAGCCCATATGCAGCTCGTATGATCCGCATTATGCGGGCTACTATTGGCCGGTCAGCGCCGACGAGGTGCAGGCCACCTACGAGCAGTTGCTCAAGCACGGCGTGCGCATCATCCAGCGCGCCAGGGTGATCAGTAAATATTCCACCGAGCAGGTGCTCGGCCAGCTGCGGATGGAGCTGGATGGACAGGGTGAAGCGGAGACGCGGGGACGCGGAGACACGGAGACCAGTGGATGAAGTTGATATGCCCGATCTGCGGCGGCATTGCCTCGGCCGAGGCGTGGGAGAACGATCCGGCGGCCAGGTCCTGCCTGGAGCTGGCGGTGAAGCTGCCGGCCATCGTGCAGCCGTATGTGCTGCAATATTTGGGACTGTTTCGGAAGTCTGCCAGGCAGGGGCTTGCCTGGTCGCGGGCGCTGCGCATAATGCGCGGGCTCGTGGACCTGGTCGATGCCGGGTCGGTGCAGTGGGAAGGCGGCGAGACCAGGCCGGCATCGCCACCCGTCTGGGCTGCGGCCCTGCAGGCGACCTTGAAGCGCGGCCCCAAGGGCCTGGATAATCACAACTACCTTCGTCGCACCTGCTGGGAAATGGCGGCGGGGGAAGCTGCCAAGGCGGAGCGTGCGGTGGAGGAAGGCAGACGGCAGAACACAGAGGACAGAGGGCAGAAGGCAGAGGATCGGCTGGAGCCTGCCAGTGAGGAGGACCTGGCCGAAATGCAAAAGATGATGAAACAATTTTTCGATCGATTCGGGAGATAGGACATGGCGGAGAATAATGGAATAAAAGAGCAATTGGTGATGGCGCTCGGCACGGTGGTCGAGGCGAAGCTGCATTTATATGATTACGAGCCGACCAGCGACCCGGCTATGCGCGAGCTGATCAGGCAGGAAGGGCGCCTGCTGCAGCGCGCGAGAGATAAAATAGCGGCCGTGATCGGGTATCTGGACGGCGATCGGGGGGAGGTGGCGTGATGAAAAATGCCATATTGCTCATGGCGATCGTGTGCCTGGCCGGATGCTCGGTGGTTATGGCGACTCAGCAGCCGGACCGTAAGGACCTGGGCTTTTTGACCGCCGGGACTCCCAAAGAGAGGGTGGACGCGGAGCTTGGCGCCCCCGTATCGGCCGCGCATTCTTCCACGGTGCGGCGGATGTGCTGACCTGCGGGCTCTGGGAAGTGGTCGGGACTCCAGTTGAGGCGGTAGCCACGGGAACGGATACAACCGTTACAATCGTTTTCGATACGGCCGATAAAGTCCAAACCGCTGCGATCTCGAACTGAAAGGACAAGGATATGGCAAAGAAATCAGCGGCAAAAATCAAGCAGCAGGCGCTCGACTATCCCATTCCGCAAACGCGCGACCAGGTGGTCGAGGCGATCGCGGAGATCGGCCGGCGGCAGCGCGAGCGCGATCGCATTCAGGCGGCCATGAATGATGAGCTGGCGGCCATCCGCGAACGGTACGAGGTCGAGGCGCTGCCCCACACGGAAACCATCAAGGGCCTGACCAACGGCGTGCAGATTTACTGCGAGGCCAACCGGGACAAGCTGACGGCGGCCGGCAAATCCAAAACCGTCGCCTTCGCCTCGGGCGAAGTGAAGTGGCGGGTGACCACTCCCAAGGTGGTCGTTCGCGGGGTTGAAACAGTGCTGCAGACCCTGAAAAGCCTGCGTCTGACCCGCTTCATTCGCACCAAGGAAGAGATCAACAAGGAGGCCATCCTGGCCGACCCGGAAGCGATCCGGCACGTCAAGGGAATTACCATCAGCCAGAGCGAGAATTTCGTAATTGTGCCGTTTGAGACTGAGCTGGAGGAGGTGGTTTGAAAGGGCTACTGGCTACTGGCTGCAGGCTACAGGGGGAGAGGGATGGCGAAAGAATCCAGGGACGCGGGACATCGGGAGCGGATGCGGGACCATTGCGTCCAAATGCACCAGTTGCTCAGCGAGCACAAGGAGATTTCGCTGAGCGATGTGGCGCGGCTGCTCGGGTGCAGCCAATCGACGGCCAGGCGCTGGGTGGATGCGTTCAGCGGCTGCTTCGATCTCCGCGTCGAGCGCGGCATCGTAATCGTCAACAATTGATACACGGAGAATATGACATGAAATTCAATAATCACTCCGGGTTACCTTTGATTCAGCAGGAGAAGACAATAATGTGGGCATCCATCTAGCTCGCTGTGGCGATGGTCCGCAACGGGCAGGCCCGCTCTCTGGAGCTGGCGGGCGGCGTCCTGGTTTCCCTGCAGGATAAAAAGATCATGATCGAGATTCCGCTCGAAGCGCTCGATAAAGGCGGACCGCACCAGATGGTCTCCACGAATTTGCAGGTTAATTGAGGAATTTGATTTGACACGGCTGTCCGGGCTTGGTTATTCTGATACTGCCAAAACTTCTAGGGCGGTATCGCCCCCGTCAGGGCCTTTTTTATTGGGCTAAGTTAAAGAATTCCTGGAGATCCCCCTAACCGCGAGGCGGGGGCGCTTCCCTAGAGGCGTGGCAGATCTCCAGGATTTTTTGTTTGCGGCGGGGGACCTCCCAGGGCAGCCGAATATCTAGGAGGTTTTGTTATGGAAACGAAAGAAATTAGCATTAAAGAAGTCCGGCAAGCAGTTTATGTTCTGCCCAACCGTCAGCCGTTCATGCTGGCAGCCGATCTGGCCGCTATCTATCGGACAAAGCGGGACCAAGTTACCCAGGCAGTGCGCAGAAATCCGAAACGGTTCCCTCCCCACTTCGCGTTCAGGCTGGAACCGGCCGAAGTGGAACTTTTGCGCGCGCAGGCAAGGAGATGTCACTTTCAAAATGAAAGGGACATCAACATCCCTGCGGCCAGCCAGCCGCTAGTCTTCACCCGTCTCGGCGCCAACATGCTCTCAGCGGTGCTCAAATCGGACGTGGCAGCCGAGCGGTCGGTGATGATCATGGAGGCTTTCTCCGCCATCGAGGAGGCGGCCTGCCGGGGTAAGGATTCATTCTCCGCCGGATTCAAGGTGGGGCTCAAGCGCGGCTTGATGGCGAGCGAGCTTTACGAAAAACACGGAGTCTCCATGTCCACGCTGGGGGCCTACTGCTATCACCGCCAGCGGGGCAGCAGCCCGGCCGGGGCCGCCGGGGAAGTGCACATTTCTCCCAGGAAAGCTCGCGCTGTGGAGCTCGCTTTCGAGTCGGCCGGCATCCCGCTGCCCAGGCATCGAGCGCTCGGTCCGTCCCAGGCGGAAGCGAAGCGAACCCTGACGAGCGTCCTCGCCGCCGATCAAGGGGAGGTGTCCAATGGCTGACGTGCCAAGCCTGCAGAAAGATGCCCTCATGGGAAAGCTGGTCGGCTCCGGTCACCCGGGTGATGCACTGATCTGCCTGCGCGATGTCACCGCATATCTCGCCGCCACGTTCGAGTGGTCGCAGATGTCGGCTACGCTCACCATGTCGGAGCAGGAAGCGGCCGGCCTCGGTTATGTGCTGACGCTGATCGAGAAGGGCCTCCAGGAAGTCTACGACGCAATTTAATCCCCGCTGGAATTCCCCCCGCCAACCTGGCGGGGGGTCGCCCCCCAAAAAAAATGCACTCCATGCAAAAAAAAATTTCAAAGTTTCCACTACCTGAAAACTTCGTGTGCTAGCGTCCTCATATGGACAGCGCTAAAACCGCCGTCCTTCTCCCGGACGGGGCGGGTACGCCGCCCGCCCAGCAACTGGACACGCGACAATCACGAGAGGCCCGAGGGAGGCCCGACCGGATGGCGGGCACTCCCGAAGGCCGATGACGCATAGAG
>JAVEWB010000002.1:0-26839 GCA_034004765.1 Anaerolineae bacterium | reverse complement strand
CCCAGCACCGAACCCTTCTTGGCCTTCGCGGCAACCGCCGCCAGTGCCTCGTCCCAACTGACCTCGACCAGCTTGCCATCCTTGCGCATCATCGGGCGGGTGACGCGTTTGCGATTGTCGTAAAGCGGCTTGAAGCGCCCATCAACACAGAGCAGTCCATCGTTGGGGTCCGATCCGAAAACGCCATCCACACGCAGCAGGCGCTGGTAGCGGGTGACTGCATCTAAAGTGCAGCCGACGCTGCACTGCATACACGTCGTCTGCGTATGCGTCACATCCTTCTCGCGTCCGCCGTACGCGCTGCGGGCGTCGATCAACGCACCGGTGGGGCAAACCTGCAAACAGGTGCCGCACTCCACGCAGGACGACTCGCCGAATGGCACATCCAAATCAGCGACTACCATCGTCTTAGGACCACGGTTCCGCAAGTTGAGGGTGTGGTTCGCCGCAACCTCAGAGCAGGCCCGGATACACCGGGTGCAAAGGATACAGCGGTTGTGATCCATAATGAAATACTTGCGGGAAGCATCGACGCTGAGCTTCTCGAACGGGCGAGGATAAGTCCAGTGATCCAGCCCATGCTTATAGGCCTGATCCTGCAGCTCGCAGTCGCCGCTCATCTGGCAGTACATGCAATAATGGTTGCGCTCAGAGAAGAGCAGTTCCAAAACGAAACGGCGGACGTTGACCACCTGCTCCGTTTCGGTCTCGACCTTCATCCCTTCCGCAATCGGGTAGGTGCACGCGGTCTGCAGTCCCCGCGCGCCCTCAATCTCCACCAAGCACATCCTGCAGGCACCCCAATTGGACAATGCCGGGTGATGGCAAAGCACAGGGATCTCAATGCCTGCCCCGCGCGCTGCCTCCAGGACTGTTTGGCCACTCTCTGCTACAACTGACTTACCGTTAATCGTGAGATGTACCTCGCTCATCAATTGCTTTGCCTCCTTTTCACAAAGTTCTTTATCCGATTCTTTCACGAAATGGTATGTCTAATCAGACATCGGGCAGACGCCGGCGGGGCATTCCCCCCGGGCGTGCGCCTCAAACTCTTCACGGAAATGCCGGAGCCCACTGAGAATGGGCACCGGTGCAGCCTGTCCCAGACCGCAGAACGAAGCGCGGACAGCGTAATCTGCGATTTGCTCAAGGCGATCCAGATCCACCTGTGTACCATAGCCACGCCGCAGGCGATCCAACGCCTCTAACATCTGCGCCGTCCCCACACGGCAGGGTGTGCATTTGCCGCAAGACTCCGACTTGAAGAAGCGCAGCAGCACGTAGGCCAGATCCACAATGCAGGTGTCCTCACCGCAGATCAGCAGCGCACCGCTGCCCAGCGCCGCACCCTGCTCGGCCATGCTCGCGAAGTCCATAGGTACGTCCAGCATACTCGCCGGGATGATGCTGCCCGAAGAACCGCCTGTCTGAGCGCATTTGAACTTCTTGCCGCCTTTCATCCCTCCGCCGTAGATCTCGATGATCTCGCGAAGCGTGGTTCCCATCGGAGCCTCGATCAGCCCCGTGATATTGACGTCCCCCAACATGGTGTAAACCTTGGTCCCGGGGCAGCGCTTTGTCCCCAGTGAACGGAACCAGATCGCCCCCCGCAGTATGATCGGCGGGACATTAGCCAGCGTCTCAACATTATTGATGACCGTGGGCTTATCACGAAAACCACGCACCGTCGGATAAGGGGGGCGAATGCGCGGCATCCCGCGTTTTCCCTCCATGCTCTCCAGCAGTGCCGTTTCCTCACCGCAGATGTAGGCACCCGCGCCGGCGTGAACATGGATGTGGAACGAGAAGCCGCTTTCCATGATATTCTCACCCAGCAGCCCCAGCTCTTCTGCCTGCTCGATCGCATGCTCCAGACGCTCCCGGGCCTGGGGGTACTCACCGCGGATATACACCCAACCCGCTTGAGCGCCTACCGCATAGCCGGCCAGTGTCATCCCTTCCAACAAAGCATGCGGATCGCCCTCCAGAATCAGCCGATCCTTGAAGGTACCCGGTTCCGATTCATCGGCATTGCACACCACGTAGCGCTCGGTCTCAGGACTCTGCATGATGAAGGACCACTTGAGGCCGGCGGGGAACCCTGCGCCGCCGCGTCCCTGCAAGCCGGATTCCTTCACCGTTTGCAGGACCTGCTCCGGTGTCATTTCTGTGAGTGCCTTGCCCAGGGCAAAGTACCCGTCGTGAGCGATGTATTCTTCGATGGAAGTAGGATCGATACTACCTGCTCGCTGCAGGACAACACGCTTCTGCGCGTAGAGCGCCCCTTCACGTCCCGGCAGATGTGCAATCGTCCCACTCAACACCTCGGGCGGTACCAGCAGATGCTCGGCGACCCGCCCCTTGTAGAGATGCTCTTGCACGATGTAGGCCCCGTCTTGCGGCGTAACCGGCCCGTACATCACGCCATCAGGATAGATGACCACCGTCGGGAGCACATCCGTACGCCCCCCCTGTCCGGTGTAAGCCACCTGAACCTCGTCCTGCAGCCCACAAGCGTACAGTTCAGCTTCGATGGCCAGCTTCGTCTCTTCCGCCCCGCGAGAGAGGCTTTGAGGGTCCCCGGAAATCAACACATGTGCACGAATCATGCCGCACCTCCCGACTCTTCATTCTTGTAACGGGCCAGGATGTCGGGGATCTTTTCCGGGGTGAGGTTTCCATAGACATCGTCATCGACCATCATGACAGGCCCTACCGCACACAGGCCGAGACAACTGGTCGGCAGCAACGTCCACTCGCCATCCAGTGTGGTCTCCCCAAACGTGATCCCCAGCGCATGTTCAAGCGCTACCCAGACGGCACGACCTCCGGCCACATGGCAAGGTGCATCCTCGCAAAACCGGATCACGTGTTTGCCATGGGGCGCAGTATCGATCATACTGTAGAAGCTGGCAACTCCAAATACGGTGCTTTCGGGCAGTTTCAATTGTTGCGCCAACATGGCAAAGGCCTCGGGGCTGATATGCCCCATTGCCCTGCTCAAGTCACGCAGGATCTCTACAAGAGCTTCCTGATTGTCACCGTAGCGTACTATAGCAGCTTCTACCTGTTGCACAATCTTTTGATCCATGTAGGACTCCTTTCCTGGTGATATCTGCTATCCATCTCTGGACGGCTCAATAAGACTTATTGCTCCATATGCATGACCGCAGAACCGGGCAGACCTTCTTGCTGACATCACAACAGATACAAATCGAGTCATCGATCCCATGAGTTCTTTGAGTTTACCACCGAGCAATTGCACGCTGTAAACCCACTGATAAACCCGACATAAGTCCAAAGGCTCACACTAGTACTTATTGTACCCTAACATTCTATACATAAAACTCTTTTCCGGCAACTGCTTCACCATCCCACATATCCCAGTGAGGACAAACTTGTCCTTAAATTCGAATTGCTGGCTGCACACAGCAGCAGAAGCATGTGTAAACGCGGTTGAACAGGTTTGACATTTCAGTCGTTTACCATTATGATGACTGCTCAATATCATGGGACACAAAATAATTTATGGACGAACCTATTAGCTACATTTGGACACTCGCAGGAACAACCACACAGGTTGTTCGCCTGCCGGAGGAGATTTACCTCCGCATCCACGTAAATGGCAATGAACTGCTTAAAATTGCGGCCACACCGATCCAACAGGAAGCCCTCGTCGTTGGCTTTCTGGCCCACGCTGGGTTGATCGAGTCCCCCGAAGAGATCAATGTGCTGCATCTGAACCCAGAGAGTCAGTGCGTCGATGTGTGGTTGAACCATGAGATCGACGCCGTCCCCCAGGAGCATCTGCTGACCTCCGGCTGTGGGGGAGGCATCGCCTTAGGTGATCTCTATCAGCCAACGGCTCCATTGGAAGTCTCCTTGCACATTCCCCCTGAAATGCTGCTGTCCATGGTGGGAACGCTCCAAAAACAGTCCGTGCTCCATCAACAATATCGCGGCACTCACGCCAGCGCACTGTTCCGACCGGATGGCGAACTG
Organism: Anaerolineae bacterium; assembly: GCA_034004765.1. GTDB lineage: Bacteria > Chloroflexota > Anaerolineae > B4-G1 > SLSP01 > JAVEWB01. The sequence continues at coordinate 22,837 of JAVEWB010000002.1, read as the reverse complement.
CTCGCCATTGCCGAAGACATCGGCCGTCATAATACCATAGACAAGCTGCTGGGGCACTGCCTGCTGCAAAAGATCGATTCCACAGACACAGTACTTCTCACAACGGGAAGGGTTTCATCCGAGATGATCAGCAAGGCTGCCCGGCTGCACACGCCGGTGGTTGCCAGTCTGAAAGGGTTCTCTACCATCGCCGTGCAGATGGCAGAGACCTGGAACATCACGGCAGTGGGCTACGTAAGGGGGAAACGTGTAGAGGTTTATACCCACCCCGAGCGTGTTCTCACCTCACTCCCGACTCTCTGAGCCCTCGTTCGATAGACGATCTAAAACCCACTGCCATTCTTCCTGTGTATTGACATTGAAAAACGACCGGCCCTCTCGGTCCCAGCGTCTCACGTCCTCCTCCTCCATGATCTGAACGCGCACCTCCGGGTAGAAAGCGATGATACGCCGGTCCCCGCGCAGGAGCGCCGCCTCAGCCACAGGGGTGCAGGTGGCAGGTCGATACAGGGCATGCAGCGGCTCCAACTCCCCCTGCCAGCGCGGCACAAGGATATCCGCGTCGCTCTCCGTCGCTCTCTCCTGCATGGCACGCAGCAAAATCGGGTCGAGCAAGGGCATGTCTCCGGCGACAACGAACGCCCATTCACCCTGGGCCGCCTCGAGCCCGGCGTGGACTCCTGCCAGGGCGCCGCGTCCCGGATAACGGTCGGTCACCAAGCGACACCCAGACTCAGAAAACAGCTCCGGCTCAAGGGTGACCAAAAGCACCTCATCCACCAGCGGACGCAGTCGCTCGACAACCCACAACACCAGGGGCTGCCCACGGACAAGCAAAAAGCGCTTGTCCTGCCCCAATCGCCGGCTTGCACCTCCCGCCAATACAATACCGCTGCAATGCACTGCGTGTTCTCCTCGTCGCGAAGGAATGCAAGGGCATTGTACCATACATAGAAAAAGCATAAAGCCCATCTCCAAAACACGCTCCCACCGTTTTACTTGCGCAGGGAAAAAGCCACCTTATACTGAAACGTGATCGACGAAGAATATCCAGACAAAAGAAAGGGATGAGCCATGTCCAAAGACGTTTTACAGCAATTATTGGAGGGTAATCGGCGCTATGCTGCAGAAGGACTGACGCTAGACGCATCTGCCCACCGCAGAACCGAAGTAACGGCGGGACAGCAGCCCTGTGCGATTATTTTGGGCTGCGTCGATTCGCGCGTTCCGCCCGAATTGATCTTCGACCAGGGGCTGGGGGAGCTGTTCGTCATCCGCACAGCAGGACAGGTGCTGGATAAGGCAGCGCTGGGGAGTTTGGAATTCGGAGTGGCGGAATTGCATATCCCGCTGCTGGTGGTGTTGGGGCATGAGCACTGCGGGGCCGTCAAAGCGGCCATAGAAACATTAGAACAGCACGAGGCTGCAGAAGCGGACATTGCCTATCTGGTAGAAGCACTGACGCCGGCAGTAAGAGCAGGAGAAAAAGCCGGCGGGGATGTGTGGGATAGCGCAGTCCGGGCACAGATCATGATGCTCGTCGAGGAACTGAAGCGTTCGCCGGTCTTATCCGCGGCGGTAGAAGCCGGGAAGCTCAAAATCGTCGGCGCCTGGTACAGCTTAGAGACCGGCCTGGTGGAAATCACGGTCGCCTGACAGAACATTGGCAAAACTGCTAAGCTTTGCTATAATAGGAAGTGCGTTCATACCATAACTTCATTGGAGGGAATCCCTATGGCTGATAATCTGCCCGAAATTAAGATCGACTCACTGTTGCCCCCTGAAATGGCCGCCAAAGCCGAAGCCGTTGGCGTAAAGAAAGCCACCGGTGACGCAGCACAGCTCTTTGCTTTAGCCGTGCTTGCCGGCGCTTTCATCGGACTCGGCGCCGTCTACTGCACCACCGTCCTCACCGGGGCCGGCACCCTGCCCTACGGCGTGCAGCGTTTATTGGGGGGGCTGGTCTTCTGTCTCGGCCTGATCTTGGTCATCGTCGGTGGTGCCGAACTGTTCACCGGCAACAACCTGATCGTGATGGCCTGGGCGAACAAGAAGATCACCACGGCCCAGTTGCTGCGTAACTGGGGCATCGTCTATGCGGGGAACCTGGTCGGCTCTGTTGCCACCGCCCTCATTATGTACTTCAGCAAACAGTACACCTTCTCCGGCGGTGCGGTAGGCCTCACCGCATTGAACATCGCCAACTCCAAGTGCGGCCTGGACTTTGTCTCCGCCATTGCGCTGGGTATGATGTGTAATGCGATGGTCTGTATGGCCGTCTGGCTGTGCTTCTCCGCCCGCACCACCACGGACAGGATCATGGCCATCCTCTTCCCCATCTCCGGATTTGTGGCTGCCGGGTTCGAACACAGCATTGCTAATATGTACTTCGTCCCCATCGGCCTGTTCATCAAACAGTTCGACCCTGCAATCTTCGGGTCGAAAGCCTTTGTGGATGCCGGCAAGACCATGGCCGATTACGCCAACCTCACCTGGGGCAACTTCTTCATCAAGAACCTGCTGCCCGTGACCATCGGCAATATCATCGGCGGCGCGGTCATGGTCGGCGTCGTCTACTGGTTCATCTACCTGCGCAAGAAGTAACGTACGCGCACAGCAAACCGCCCACCGAAACCTGGTGGGCGGTTTTTTGATTCGCAGTACAGGTATAAAAAGAAGCAGCCCCTTAAACCGGGGCTGCTTCTCGATGGCCAGGTGTGCTATGCTTTTTCTACTTTGACCGCGCTGACCTTGTATTCAGGGATCTTCGCAGTCGGGTCAAGGAACGCACCGGTCGCCCAGTTGACATTGCCTTCCGGGAAGTGGAAAGTCCCAAAGATCAGGCCGGGCTCCACACGTTCCGTCACCTGTGCAGCAGCAATGAAGTTACCGCGGCGCGAGGTCACCTTGAGCTTGTCGCCCTCGACGATCTTCAAGCGAGCGGCATCCTCCGGGCTGATCTCCACCCGTGCCTCCGGATAGAGCGCCATCAAGTTCTTGGAGCGGCGCGTCTGCTCGCCGCCGTGCCAGTGATACAGGACACGACCCGTCGTCATCGTGAACGGATACTCGGCGTCAGGGGCCTCTTTCGGCTCGATATGATCGATCGCCTTGAACAACCCCTTGCCACGCGCGAACTGCCCAACGTGCAAGATCGGCGTGCCGGGATGGTCGTCCGACTTGACCGGCCAATGCAGTTGCTCGCCGCGATCCAGCCGATCGTAGTGGACACCCGCATACGAGGGCGTGACCGAGGCCAGTTCGTCCATGATCTCAGCCGGGCTGTTGAATTTCGTCGGATACCCCATCCGGGTCATGAGATCGCAGAGGATCTCCCAGTCGGGCCGGGCACTGCCGGGACCTTCCACAGCCTTCCGGACACGCTGAATGCGGCGCTCGGTGCTGGTGAAGGTACCATCCTTCTCAGCAAAGGAAACACCCGGAAGAATGACATCGGCAAACCTGGCCGTCTCCGTCATGAAGATATCCTCGACCACCAGGAAATCCACACGCTCCAGCGCCTCGCGGACGTGGTTGAGGTCGGGATCGGAGGTCATCGGATCCTCGGCCAGGATGAAGATCGCCTTGACCTGCCCTGCGTGGGCAGCGTTCATGATCTCCACAACAGTCAAGCCGGGCTTATCCGAAAGCCCTTCTACGCCCCATGCCTTCTCGAATTTGGCTTTGAGGTCGGGGTTAGAAACAGCCTGATAGCCGGGGTAAACATTGGGCAAGGCGCCCAGATCACAGGCACCCTGGACGTTGTTCTGGCCGCGCAGCGGGCAGACGCCGCTGCCGGGTTTGCCCATATTGCCCAGAAGCATCTGCATGTTGGCCATCGTCATCACGTTCAACACACCGGTCGTGTGCTGCGTGATGCCCATAGCCCAGAAGACTGTGCCGGGCTTGTGCGTCCCCATAATGCGTGCAGCCTCAGCAATCTTGGCCGCCGGGACACCGGTAATTCGCTCGGTATCCTCTAAGGTGTACTTCATCACCGTCTCTTTGAACTCTTCAAAGCCCTCGGTGCGCTCGGCAACGAACTCTTTGTCCTCCCACCCATGGACCAGGATCTCCCGCATGATGCCATTGACCAGGGCGATATCTGTGCCCGGGCGATGGCGCAGATGCAGCGCCCCCGGCAGCGTGGTCAAGTTGATCCTCCGCGGGTCGGCGACAATCAGCGGGACACCGCGATAGCGCACCGCGTGGCGGATCTTCGTGCCAATGACGGGGTGCTGCTCGGTGGTATTGGAGCCGATGACAAAGATCGCCTGTGATTCCTCGGTGGAGTCTTGGATCGTGTTGCTCATCGCGCCGCTGCCGAAAGCCGTTGCCAGACCGGCAACCGTGGAAGCATGGCACAGGCGGGCACAGTGATCCACGTTGTTCGTCTTGCCAACCGCACGGGCCAGCTTATTGACCAAGTAGTTCTCTTCGTTGGTGCACTTCGCCGAAGAAAGATAAGCAACGCTATCGGGGGAAAGCGTGTCGCGGTAGCCTGTCAGCTTCTTGGCGACCAGGTCCAATGCTTCATCCCAGGTAGCCTCCCGGAATCCGGGCCACTTGCCGTCGGTGGCAGCTTCATCGCGGATGAGCGGCGTGGTCAGCCGGTCAGGGCGATCCACGAAGTCCCATCCGTAGCGGCCTTTGACGCACAATGACAGGCCATTGACCCCGGCATCTGCCGCTGAGGTGACGCGGGTGATCTTGCCACTGTGCACGTTGAAATCGAACTGACAGCCGACGCCGCAGTAGGTGCAGGTCGTGCGAACCTTTTTCTGATAAGCGTCACGTCCCCAACCTACAGAAGGCTTATCGAAGAGCGCGCCGACAGGGCAGAGAGCCACACAGGTGCCGCAGGACTCGCAGTTGGCCTCTTTCATGGTCTGAGAAGCCCCCGCGACCACATGCGTGTCGAAGCCACGCTGCGAGAAGTTCCAGACGAAACATCCCTGAATTTCCTGACACGCGCGCACGCAGCGCCCGCACAGGATACACTTGTTCATATCGACGCACACCACCGGGCTGGGGTCGGAATCGACGGGGTAATCGTGACGTTTCCCCGTGTGATCAGGCCATTCGACCTGGTATTCGTACACCCAGCGCTGAAGCTCACACTGCCCATCCACCTCGCACTTCATACAATCATTGGGGTGATCGGAAAGAATCATAGAGAGCAAGAACTTACGAATATTCACCAGATTATCCGTGTGCGTATGGACCTTCATCCCTTCGGAAGCTGGCAAAGTACAGGATGTCGTGGGGCCGCGCATTCCTTCGACCTCCACCACACACAACCGGCACGCGCCACTCGGCGTAAGCGCAGGGTGATGGCACAACGTGGGAACTTCAATCCCTGCCGCCTGCGCTGCCTCCAACACCGTGCTGCCGGCCTTGACCTCAACGGGCTTATCGTCAATTGTTAAATGAATCATGTCAGTCATAAAAACTCCTCCACAGCTTACGCCACATTCTTATGATTTATTAGAAACAGCCTACAGCCTGCCCCAGTAGCTAGAATTTGATATTTCGCACCGCCACCTCACGCTCCACAGAGCGGACGGGGCAGACACCGGCAGAGCATACACCCTGCGTATGGGCCACGAATTCCTCGCGGAAGTGCTGCAAGCCGGTCAGGATCGGCACTGGCGCCGCCTGGCCCAAGCCGCAGAACGACATGGCTTTGATATCCTGCGCCCATGTCTCGATATTCTGCACATCGGCCAACGTTCCCTGCCCACTACGCAGGCGTTCTAACGTCTCCAAGATGCGCAGCGAACCGATGCGACAGGGCACACACTTGCCGCAGGATTCTTCCACGAAGAAGCGTGTGAGGACATAGACCAGATCCACGATACAGGTACCCTCACCGCAAATCAACATCGCGCCGCTGCCGAGTGAACCGCCGTGCTCCATCATCGTCGGGAAGTCCATCGGCACATCGAGCATCGTTGCCGGGATGATGCTGCCCGAAGCGCCACCCGTTTGGGCGCACTTGAACAGCTTGCCGTCCCGCATCCCGCCGCCGTACACTTCCACGATCTCGCGCAGCGTCGTGCCCATCGGTACTTCCACCAGTCCGGTGATGGCCACATCCCCCAACATCGCGTAAACCTTGGTGCCCGGGCAGCGCTCGGTGCCCAACGTGCGGTACCAGGCGGCCCCATTGCGGATGATCGGTGCCACGTTGGCCAGCGTCTCGACGTTATTGACCACCGTTGGCTTGCCCCGGAAGCCCACAGAAGGCGGGTAGGGCGGGCGGATGCGCGGGATACCGCGCTTGCCCTCCATGCTCTCCAGGAGTGCCGTCTCTTCGCCGCAGACATAAGCACCCGCGCCGGCGTGGACGTGCACATGGAACGAGAACCCGCTCTCCATGATATTCTCGCCCAGGACGCCGAGTGCCTCTGCTTGCTCGACCGCATGCTTCAATCGCTCACACACCAAGCCGTATTCGCCGCGCACATAGATCCAGCCCTCATGCGCGCCGACAGCGTAGCCCGCCAGCGCCATCCCCTCCAAAACAGAATGGGGGTCGCCTTCCAGAATCAAGCGATCCTTGAACGTGCCGGGCTCGGACTCATCAGCATTGCAGACAATGTAACGCTCTTTTTCAGCCTGTTGCACGACAAAAGACCACTTGAGCGCCGTCGGGAAACCTGCTCCACCGCGACCTACCAGTTTCGCAGATTTGACCTCTTCCAGAACCTGCTCCGGCGTCATTTCGGCAAGGGCTTTTCCCAGAGCAAAGTAGCCATCTTCGGCGATGTACTCCTCGATGTTCAGGGGATCGATCGTACCGGCACGCCGCAGCACAACCCGTTTCTGGGCATAGAGTGCACCTTCGCGCCCAGGCAGACGCGCCAGTTTGTCCGTGAGAACCTCGGGCGGGGCCAATAGGTGTTTAGCCACACGCCCCTTGTAGAGGTGCTCCTCTACGATATACGCAGCATCCTCAGGGCGGACCGGCCCATACATCACACCATCGGGATAAACGACAATCAGCGGCAGAACATCCTTACGGCCGGTCTGAGCGATATAGCCAACCTGAACCTCGTCCAGCAGACCACAGTAAGAAAGCTCCGCTTCCAGAGCAAGTTTCACAGCCTCTGCGCCGCGCGCCAGGCTCAAGGGATCACCGGAAACCAAAACCCGCGCACGGATCATGCGACACCTCCTGCGTCAGTATAACGGGCCAGGATGTCAGGGATCTTTTCAGGAGTAAGATTACCGTAAACATCCTCGTCCACCAACATGACCGGCCCTACGGCGCACAAGCCGATGCAACTGGTCGTCATCAACGTCCATTGCCCATCCGGCGTCGTCTCTCCGAACTTGATGCCCAGCGCTGCTTCTAGCGCATCCCAAACCTCGCGGCCCCCCGCCACGTGACAAGGCGCATCCTGACAGAAACGAATCACATGCTGACCATGTGGCTTCGTCTCGATCATACTGTAGAAGCTGGCGACCCCAAAAACAGCACTTTCCGGGAGGTCAAGCTTTTCAGCCAGTGCGGCAAAAGCGTCCTGGCTGATATAGCCCATTTCCTTACTCAAGTCACGCAGTATCTCCACCAGAGCTTCCCGATCGTTGTTATAACGTGCTGAAACAGAATCTACCCGCTCTATAACACCTTGATCCATGTAGAACTCCTTTCCTGGTAATACTAGCCCTACAGGCAGCCCAATGAGGGCAAATTACCCCACGTTCACAGCACCCACCGGGCAAACCTGCTTACAGACACCACAGCGGATGCAGATCGAAGCATCGATCACATGAGTCTCTTTGGCCTTGCCACTGATTGCCTGCACAGGGCAGTTTCGTGCACAACGCGTACAGCCGATACAGACATCAGGATTGATGTCGTAGGTGATCAGGGCTTTACAAACCTTGGCGGGGCACTTCTTCTCGTAAATGTGAGCCTCATACTCCTCACGGAAGAACTTGATCGTGCTCAACACCGGATTCGGAGCGCCCTTGCCTAACCCGCACAGCGCACCATCGATGATTTGCTGCGACATCGACTCCAGCAATTCGATATCTCCCGGCTGACCCTTACCCTCGCAGATGTTGTTAAGGATCTCCAACATGCGGCGCGTGCCCACGCGGCAAGGAACACACTTGCCGCAGGATTCTTCCTGAACGAATTCCATGAAGAAGCGGGCGATGTCGACCATGCAGGTATCCTCGTCCATGATCACCATGCCGCCGGAGCCCATGATCGAACCCAAAGAAGCCAGGCTCTCGTAATCCACGGGCATATCCAGGTACTGCTCCGGGATACAGCCACCCATGGGGCCACCGGTCTGCACCGCCTTGAACTTCTTATCGTTCAAAATGCCGCCGCCGACGTCATAGACCACCTCGCGCAGCGTGATCCCCAACGGGACCTCGATCAGGCCGGTGCGCTTCACCTTACCGGCAACGGCAAAGGTTTTAGTGCCCTTGCTCTTTTCGGTGCCCATCGAGGCAAACCATTCCGGCCCCTTGAGCAAGATCTTGGGGACGTTCGCATAGGTCTCGACGTTGTTAATGTTGGTAGGGGACTTCCACAGCCCTGAGGCAGCAGGGAACGGCGGGCGCGTGCGCGGCATACCACGATCACCCTCGATCGATTGCATCAGTGCCGTCTCCTCACCACAGACGAAAGCGCCGGCCCCCATGCGGATCTCCAGGTCAAAGTTGAAGCCACTGCCAAGAATATTCTCACCCAGGAGTCCGTATTCACGGGCCTGCTGGAGCGCAACCCGCAGTGTGCGAATGGCAATCGGGTACTCGGCACGCACGTAGAAATAGCCCTGCTGCGCCCCGATCGCGTACGCCGCAATGATCATACCCTCGATCACCGCGTGCGGATCACCCTCCAGGACACGGCGGTTCATGAACGCGCCGGGGTCACCTTCGTCACCGTTGCAGATGATGAACTTCTTCTCGCCCACAGCCTGCCGGGCAAAAGTCCACTTCAGCCACGTGGGGAAACCGGCACCACCGCGGCCTCGCAGCCCTGACTGCTTGAGCACATCAAGGACCTCCTCAGGGGTCATTTCGGTCAGGACCTTCGCCATAGCGGCATAGCCATCAAAGGCAATGTAGTCCTCGATGTTGTTGGGATCGATGCGCCCGACGTTCTCCAGCACCACGCGTACTTCTTTGGTTGCCGGTGCCTCCAGCGGTTCGGGCAGCTCCTTGTACATCAGCCGATCAACGGGACGACCTTTGAGCAGGTGCTCCTCCACGATAAAACGAGCATCTTCAGGGGTAACATTGACATAATTAATGCCATCGGGGTAAATGACCAACTCCGGTCCCTTGTCCCCATGCCCTAAGGAACTCACTTCCATAACCTGTACTTCATCTCCCAGGAGCAGCTCGTGCAGTTTGTCCACAAGCGCGGCTTCCACCTCCCGCGCGCCCTTGGCCACACAACGAGGTTCTCCGGAGATCAACACATGAGCGCGGTAAGCCATATAACCTCCTTCAACCCGATCCTTTTCGCCTTATTTATTGGTCTGCACCCGCCACTCCTCGACCGGCGTGTTGTTCAGCAAATGCTTCTCAACAAGCGTCAGGACGCGGGCGGGGTCGATCTTTCCATACGTTACAGGCTCGCTTTCGCCGACCTGAATCACCACCATAGGTTCATACTCGCAGAGTCCCATACAACCGGTCTGCATGACAACTACATCATTGAGCTGCCGCTTCTCGATCTCATCCAGCACAGCCTTCATGGTCTCGCGCGCTCCCGCAGCAATCCCACACGTCCCCATCGCCACAGTAACACGTGCCCGAGCACCTTCCTGCCCCAGGCTGCGGCGCTTCAGTGCACTCTCTTTAATCTTCTGCAGTTCCTCTAAGCTCTTCATAGTAAACTCCTCCCGCCTGAGAATAATCTTTTGCCTAATTCCAAAACCCCACAGGCTTTCCCGCTACATACCCGACAAAGGCTCACCCCCCAGGGAATGCAGCCCTTCCTCAAGCATACTGCGAAGAAAAGCCAATACTTCCGGATCCGAAAGAGAGACGTCCTCTCCCAAAATCTCCCGTATCTCTCGCGTCTCCAGCAAGAATTCCTTGCCGTCGACCCGATGACGGTACACGATGTCGACCTTTGGATTCCCCACCATCATGCAGATCAGGGTTCCTACCAGATCCCCCAAAGGTGGGCGGTCGATATGGCTATGCTGAAATGTTGCGCGGGTCCGGGTACCCTTCCCTACTTCGGAGATGATCTCGAAAGAACCGTTACACATCTCAGCCGACTGCTTGAAAAAAGGAATTCCTAAGCCCACTTTCCGTGTCGTGCGCGTGGTCACCCAGGGATCAGATAACCGGGCAACCATCTCCGCATCCATACCCCGGCCGTTATCCTTCACCGTGATGGAGAGGCGGTCGCGTTCGAAATCTTCCTGGATGTCAATGTGCACTAAACTCGCACCAGCCGTCACGCTATTTTCGAAAATATCGAGAATATGCTGGGAGAGCTCACGAAAAGCGGTCATTCATACTTCTTCAGAATCTGGGGGACCTTTGCCGGGTCCACACGGCCAATCACATCGTCATCGATCATCACCACCGGGGCCTGCGAACAGGCACCCACGCAGCGACAGATCTGCAGCGTGAAACGATCGTCCGCTGTTGTCTCATTCATCTCGACACCCAACACCTGCTTGAACTTATCGACCAGCGTCGGACCGCCACGCACGTAGCAGGCCGTTCCCAAGCAGATATTCACGCTATGTCGCCCCATGGGGGTCATTCGGAAAGAGGAATAGAAGGTCAACACACCGTAGAGATGGCTCAGGGGTACACCCAACGCATTCGCAATATACTCCTGCATGGGCAAAGAAACATAGCCGACGGCTTCCTGAACCAGCGTCAGGACCAGCATGGTAGCGCCTGGCCGGTTCCTGTTCTCAACCAGAATCGTATCGATCTTCTGTTTTTCTTCCGGCGTCAAAACCAAGGTCTTCTTTTCTTCCGCAACAACTTCAGGATTCGTACTCATACATACCTCTGCTTACGAGATTTTAGTTCCCGACTTTGTGGGCTGCACCAGGCATCTTACTTATCCTATCACAGAGATAGAAAAACGCCACCCTAGATTATAGCCGCATGCGCCCCATCGCTATAGTGACATTGTTCGCCCTTTTAAGCGCAAACCTTCAACCATTTCCAAACACTACTTCATGGTACGTAGAAGCGCCTTTCCCCCGCTCCCCGCAAAGCAGCGCGAAGCTCAGCGATCGTCGGAGGGCCCTCCAATACGAAAATCGTCATCACCTGTCCCATCATATCCAGACAATGCGCATCCGAAGCGGTAATCAGCGGGATGTCTGCCAGAAACGGATAGCGCAGCCGCGCCTGAGAGGGGCGAAGATTGGGCGAGACTTCAGCCGCAGCAACTTCCAGGTCGGGCGGCCACAACCCCAAGACGCCTAACAGCCCTTTGGTAGGACGTTCAATATGCGCCGGGATCGCCAATCCCCCCAGTGCAGCGACCGCCCGAGCCGCCTCCGCCAAAGGGAGCTGTGCCGGGCCTTGGAAAAACCGCGTATCCTCAGCCACAAAATCGCCTTCCGCATCCACCAGGAACTGGGGGCCAAAACGCTCGGGATCATTTTCGAAGGGCAGCAGCGCCGCGTTGACCTGGAGCTGCCAGGCGCTGGCCTGCTCCAGCGTGTCGAAAAGGCAGAGCAAATCCACCTCTTCCTGCGACTGGAGCTCCATCCCTGGCAGGACACGCAGCCCCGTACCCGAGGCAGCTTCTATGACCGCTTCCGCGTTACCGATCGCGTTGTGGTCGGTAACAGCAATCAGATCCAAGCCCTTGTGCAGCGCCTCCTGCACAATCAAAGGGGGAATCATTTCCACTTCGGCGCAGGCAGAGAGGACAGTATGAAGGTGTAAATCCGCCCGGTACTCCCGCACTCCACAACTCCGTACCCATTTGCCAGAGTTCAAGAATCGATCATTGTCAAAACACTAAAAACCCAACTTGACGAGCTTCGCAATGGTCTCAAACGTGGGAGGAACACTGGAAAGCAGCACGACGCCCTCCTCCTCCGCTTTCTCGATCGTCTCAGCCGAAACCGGCGCGTTCTCCGCAACCACGACCGCGGCCACACCGGTCAACGATGCCACCGCCACGATATTCAGGTGCGTTTGCAGGGTGAACCAGATCTGCCCCTGCTGCGCCCCGGCCATCACGCAGCTCAACAAGTCGGCGGTATAGCCCCCCTTAGCCTCACGGTCAAGGTGTGCCTCTCCGGCCAGCACTTTCAGCCCCAACGCTTTCACAATCTCCCTGATAGTCACTTATATCTTCCTCCTCACGATGAGATGGAGACCGTTTCCTCCGGGGGAACCGCAAAAATCATCTCCACGCGGGTCCCCACCTTAATTGCAGACCAGATGTTCATCTTATCCGCACAACGCTCGATATTGGTCAATCCCATCCCGGCACCGAAGCCCATCTCCCGCGCCAGATCCGAAGCCGTGGAATAACCGGGCTGGCGCGCCAGTTCGATATTGGCGATCCCCGGCCCGGCATCATGGGCCACCACCGTAATCTTATCCGGGCAGATTTCGGCCACGATGTGCCCGCCATCGTCCGTGTGAATAATCAGATTGATCTCGGCCTCATAGGTCGCAATGGCCACACGACGGGCAAGCCGGGGAGGTGCACCGATCTGCAGCAGCGCCTGCTTGATCCTGGCCGAAGCCTTGCCACCATTCCTGAAATCGTCGGGCCGCACACGGTACCGCAGCATCAGGCTGGTCTCATCGGACTCCAGCGCTTCGAAGAAATAGCGCGGCTGACGGCTGCGCTCAAGCTGCTCCGCCTCTTCATAGAGCCGCTCCAAAGCGTGGAGCAGCCCGGCCATGACATCCCCTTTGGTCAAAATCCCCACCAGGCGGCCATCTTCCTCGATCACCGGCAGACGGCCAAAGCCTGTCTCATCCAGACGTTTCAACGCCTCAAAAACCGGCTCCTGTGCATGGCAGGTGATAATCTTCTGCGTCATGAACTGGCTGACCGGCGCATCCATCTCCCCACGTTCCAGGGCACAGATCAGCGAAGCGACACTGATAATTCCCACCAGCTTATGCTCGTCAACGATGGGAATACCGGAGATGCGGTGGGTACGCATGATCTCCTTGACCTCGCTCATAGGAGCGGTAGAGGCAAGGGTAAAAACCTCGGGGGTCATCACGCGGGAAACTCTCAGTTCCCGGACGAGTTCATGAACGATCGAGAGGGGAAAGTCTCTCCCCATGCGGGAGAAGAGGGAATATTGCTGGCTCATCGCTGCTGCACAACGGGCACTTTACCCAGGCCCGACAATCCCGCCACGTACAGAAGGCCAGAAGTCTCATACATCGTATAGGGGGACAGAACAACGCCGATCCCGGTCTCTTTGGCCAGTTCCAGCATCTCCTCCGGTGGACGCTTACCTCGCACAAAGACAATCGCAGGAATATCGGCCATCTCCGCCGTGCGGATCGTCTGAGCATTGACCATACCCGTGATCATCAACATCTGCGGCTCGGCCAGCATCAGAACATCACTCATCAAGTCGGCAGCAAAAGCCTGAAGGACCTCTATTTCCCTGGCCGGAGGAACCAGCATTTCCCCACTGACGGCTTTTACAATTTCCTCTAACTTCATTGCGCCCTCCTCTGTGCACCCTGCTCCCAGGCAGTCATCCTCTTGATACTATACCAAGGCACCAACAGTACATTCGCAAAAGCCACAGGAAGCGATTAAGACCAATTAGTGTGTGCTATCAGCACTGGGCTCAAACGGTAAAATGCACCCTTGCCCCGCATAAATTCATTATAGCATGGATGGTTACACAGGCCACCCATGCCGTCAGCCTCACCCCCTCAGCACCCGCTTCTCCAGCAGGTCCCAAAGAAGCAGCCCCCACAGGAAATAGTCCGGCTCGCGGGCCAGCGCATCGAACTCCGCACGCTGCATGAATCCCGGCAACCGGATGTCCTGCACCAGCGGGGCCAGCGGGCCCGAACGCATCCAGTCGTACCAATCCGCCTCGAAGACCGAGAACCCTTTGCGCCGCCACGCCGCCGAATAGCCCGTCTTATCGTACAAAACCTTCTTCAGCAGGTACTTGGGTTCGAAGCCCCGGATGTACCGCACGTCCGGCGGGAAAGCGAAGCCCACCCGCAGCATATCCTCATCTAAGAAGGGGTGGGGCTGCTCCCGATGATGCGCCAGGAAGAGCTGATGCCGCTGCGAGGCCACCTCATACGCGTCCGTCAGCAGGTCGATCTCCAGCACCCGCTCCAGGTAGTGCGTGCTCTGCAAATAGGTATCGGCCAGCGCGCGCCGGTAGGCCAACGCCTCGCGCACAGCCTGGTCACCGAAACAGCGGCGGACCCTGTCGACATCGGAATAGACCGCAATGGTGTTCACCGGAGAGATGAAGGCATCGGGATCATTGCGGCTGTCCAGGATCGCCGCCCCCTTCGCCATGAGCCGCGCTGGGGTGGCCAAAGGCCGCAGCAGGCCGCTCAGCCCCCGCAAGAGAGGCGCAGCAGCCGGGATCTTTCCTATCCAATGCAGGGCCTTCAATCGGGCCGCTCCCGACAGCCCAAACAGCGCATCCGCGGCCTGGCCGGAGAAGAAATAGCGTGCCGGGAGAGCGGTGGTGTCTGCGTGCTCAGCGACGGACAGGATGCTGGGCTCCGTGGCCAGCACGGGCGGCTGCGCCAGGATATCGAAGGTCCGGGTCAACAGCCCCGCGTAGGCCTCAGGCCGGAAGTCGACGAACGTGTGCTCCGTCCTGAAGAACGCGCTGGCCTCACGTGCATAGGCAATTTCGAACTCGAAGCTCGGTGCCTGCGGCGCAAAGCTGAACGTATGGACAGGACGATGGGCCGCGTGCTGGTTGATCACCGTCTGCATGAGCGACGAGTCAACGCCCCCCGAGAGCAGGGTGACCGACTGCTGTCCACCGGCCTCGATCTGCGCCATATAATCGCCCAGGACGAGGTCGAGCGTCTCATAGAGGCGTTCGCGCTCCGCCGCATCCCCCCGCGTGAACGCAAGATCGCTGTCGGCAAAGCGGAGGTCCTGAAGCTGGCGCACGCTGGAAGCGCCCTCGTGCCACCGCAGGAGATGTCCCGGCAGCAGGCGCTCCACGCCGCGGATATAGGTCAGGGCCCCCGGTACGGAGCGGAAGAGGAAGTGCATCGGCAGCGCCGCCTCGTTGACCGCCACTTCATCCAGGAGATCAACGACACAGCGCAGCCTCTCCGAGCAGAGGAGCCCGCCGTCCCAGGCCGCATAGTAAAGCTGCGGGACCGCCAGCAGCGTTTTGAACGCCATGAAAGTCGGAGACTGCTTGCTCAGGCAGGCCACCAGCGCATTCCCCCGGAACGTGCTCGGGGATACGTCAGCAGGGGTCACACTGTGCTGTTGCAGCAACTGCTGTGCCGAGAGAGGGGAGCCCGTTGGAGCACGCAGAAAGCCCAACTTGAGCGCCACGGCCTCCTCGGACTCGGCGACCTCACCGTACGTGGTGTAGAAAAAGAGGCATCCGGCATTGCCGTAAGTCAGACAGGTAGGAGTGACCCCCAATCGGGCGGCCACCTGCTGTGTCATTCTCTGCGGGTCGCGCGCAAAGCCCCAAAGCGTGAAATCGCCCAATGCTGCCTTCGCACTGCCTGATGTCATGGTCATCTCCATGCTGCCCCTAAAGCACCTCTGAAACTGCATACTGATGCTTTCCCGAAGGAAGCGGCGGGATCTCGCTCAAGAACTCGAAAGTAACCGCAACGTTGCTGCCAAAGGTCGTCTGAAGTGCCCGGACGATCTCATCCTGAATCTCGTGCGTGATTTCACCATCGGGGACAAGGCGGACCACCATCCAGTCCAGGGTCTTCTGTACCACCTGGAACTGCTTGATCCGGGGGTTGGTAAGACAGCGGTAGGCCGAGCCGGCGAAACCGGCCCAGACGGTGCGCCCGTCGGCCGTCTTGAAGGATTCCACCAAGCGGCCTTCGACAGAGGACATCATGGGATAAGCCCGTCCGCACGGGCAGCTCTCACCCTCGTACCAGGAAGCCACGTCCCCCACGCTGTAGCGGATGAAGGGCATGCCCAGGTTGTTCAGATTGGTGACGACCACGTCCCCGATCTCACCGGGCTGGGCCGGCTGTCCGTCGCGCAGGATCTCCACGTAGTTGTTCTCCATGCTGATGTGCATCCCCGTGTGCGCTTCACACTCGCAGGAGATTCCGCCCAATTCGAGCGACCCGTGGCGGTTGAAAACCTTGCACTGGAAGGTCTCCTCGAGGAACTGGCGCACGGCCGGCAGCAGTGTTTCGGCCGAGGAGAAGATCGCGTCGAACGTGATATCGCGATAAGGGCTTTGCCGGACGAACTGGGCAAACCGATACAGGCTGGAGGCATAGCCAAAAAGGATGCGGGGCTTGCGCCGTCGTATCTTCTCGGCAAAGGCCGACATCGATTCGTCGGTCAGAATGAAAGCATTCATCTTGAAACGATTCCAGGCCCAGTCGATGAGCCGGTCGCGCAGCCGGTACTTCCAGTCACCGGTGTAGCTGATGCCCCAGATGTAGGCGTGCACTTTGCCCATCTCCCAGCCACCCCAGCTCAAATGCCGCTGGATGTCGGCGGTCACACAGTCCCGGAAATCGCTGTCCTGCATGAAGACGAGCGGGTGGCCTGTGGACCCTGACGTGGCGAGCCGGGCCAGCTTCTGCCGCCGCTGCGGCTCGGTGGTCATCATATCCGAGAAATTGTCACGGATGATAGGTTTGGTCAAGACGGGGAGCTTGCGCAGCGCATCGAGGTCCTCGCGCAGCTCATCGGGGGAGAATCCGGCCGCGTCGAAAGTGCGCCGGTAATAAGGCACGTACTGATAGGCGTAATCGATCACGCGCTGGAGCTTGGCACGCTGCAGCGCCAGCAGCGCGTCACGGTCCAACCACTGCGTTTGCAGCAGCTCCTCAAGGCGCTCCAGAATATGACGGCCGGTGAATAACTCATGAACTCTCAATACCGAGCGATGAAGTAAAGCTGACATCATGCCCTCCTACTCGATGGGACCCTTCATGGAAGAATAAAATCGCCGCCTGCCGACGCCATAGGCGAATACTGATAGCTTCATTATATGCAAATATACAAAGAGGGGAAAGCGAGAGGAAAAAGATTTGGGGACGCGGCTTCGCTGCGTCCCCAAATCCCTAAAACCCTTTTTTAGATGAACAGCGTGGCGTTGGCATCGTCGGAGGCCGCGATGAACGTGGCCACGCCTGCGATCTCGACGCCGTCCAGCAACTCCTCGCGTCGGATGCCCATCATGTCCATCGACATCTGGCAAGCGAGCAGCCGCACGCCGTTCTGCCGCGCGGCCTCGATCATCACCGGCAGCGAGGCAATATTCTTCTGCTGCATCACTGACTTGATCATCCCTGTGCCCAGGCCTCCCATGTGCAGCTTCGAGAGCTTCAGCCTGTCCGCCCCCTTCGGCATCATCCAACCGAAGAGCTTCTCCATCAAGGTCTTCTTCACCGCGGGTGCGTTCTCCTTCCGCAGGATGTTCAGTCCCCAGAAGGTGAAGAACATCGTGACCTTGCGCCCCATCGCCGCCGCACCGGTCGCAATGATGAAGGCGGCCAGCGCCTTGTCCAGCTCGCCGGAGAAGACAACGATCGTCTTGTCCCGCAGCACCGGCGCCGTCCCGGCCGCCTCGACTTTCTCCGTCAACCCCTTCTGAACCCGGGCCACGATGGTCGTGCCCTCCTGTCCTATGGAGAGCAGCTTGTTGCCGGTCTTGTCGGCCCAGGCGGCGACGTCGTTGGTAAAGCCGAAATCGGTAGCCGTCACGGTGACAATATCCCCCTCTTCCACCTCGCCCATCTTATTGTAGAGCTTGAGGATGGGGCCGGGGCACTGCAAGCCGCAGGCATCCACTTTGAACTCCCGCCCCTGCGCCAGTGCCGGGGGCACGATCTCGCGGATCTCCTCTTTGCTGTCGATGGTGACGTGCTCGAAGATGTCGAAGTTCGACTGCCGCCCCACCGCGTGGGAGTAGGTCTTGAAGCCGCCGCTGAGGTTGTAAACGTCGAAGCCGTGCTGCGCCAGGATGCGCGAGGCGAAATACCCCCGCTGACCCACCTGGCAGTAGATCAGGATGCGCCGGTCCTTCGGGATCTCGTTGATGCGGCTCCGCAACTGCTGCAAGGGGATATTGACCGCGCCATCGATCATGCCGATGGTCAGCTCCTCGGGCGTGCGCACATCGACGATGAAATACTGCGTGCGGTCCAACACGTCCACCTGATCCCAGGTGAGCGTCTTGACATCCCCGCGCAAGAGGTTGGCGGCGACCATGCCAATTACGTTCACCGGATCGCGGGACGAGCCATAAGGCGGCGCATACCCCAACTCTAACTCCTCGAGGTCGTAGACCGTCATCCCGGCCCGCAGCGCGGTCGCCATCACATCGATGCGCTTGTCCACCCCCTCGATCCCTACGGCCTGTGCCCCCAGCAGTTTCCCCTCAGGGGTGAAGAGCAGCTTGAAGGCCATGGGCGATGCACCGGGGTAGTATCCCGCGTGATTGGCAATGTGAATGACGGCGCTCCGATAGGGCGTCCCCGCCTCACGAAGCTGGCGCTCATTGATCCCCGTCGTGGCCACCGTCAAGTCGAACGCCTTCACGATCGAAGTGCCCTGCACGCCGTTGAAGCGCACCGCGCGCCCGACGATGTCGTCGGCCACAACACGCCCCTGTTTGCTCGCCGGTCCGGCAAGCGGCAGGCTCGTGGGACGGTGCGAGATCCGCTGGACCACCTGGGCCGCATCACCGATCGCGTAGATATCCGGGTCGGACGTCTGCATCCGCTCGTTGGTCGCAATCGTGCCCCGCTCCCCCAGCTCCAATCCCGCCGCCTGCGCCAGGCTGTTCTCCGGACGCACGCCGATGGAGAGGATCACCATCTCGGCATCCGCGCGCCGTTCACTCTGCAGGACCACGCTCAGCCAGCCGCCCTCTTTGGACTCGATGGCCTTCAGCCCATCCCCCAACGCCAGCCGCACGTGCTTGAACTGCATGTGCTGGTGGACCATGGCCGCCATCTCGTAATCCAACGGCGCCATGACCTGATTCAGCATCTCGACCAGGGTGACTTCGACACCACGACGGTGCAGGTTCTCGGCCAGCTCGATGCCGATGAACCCGCCGCCAACCACCACGGCGCGGTGAGGCCGCTTCTCATCGACGTACGTCTTGATCGCGTCCATGTCGGGGATCGTCCGCAGAGCGAAGACGCCAGGAAGATCACGACCGGGGACCGGCGGCACGATAGGTGCGGCTCCCGGTGAGAGCACTAACTTGTCGTACGTCTCCTCGTACGACGCCCCCGTCGTCCGATCGAGCACCGTGACCGTCTTGCCGGGCCGATCGATCTTGACCACTTCGTGGTTGACTCGGGCCTCGATGTTGAACGAGGCCCCCAACGCCTCCGGCGTCTGCACCAGCAGGCTGGCGCGATCAGGGATCACCCCGCCGATGTGATAGGGCAAGCCGCAGTTGGCAAACGAGATGTACGGGCCGCGTTCCAGCAGGATGATTTCGGCACGCTCATCCATACGGCGCAGGCGCGTGGCCACACTTGCCCCGCCGGCAACCCCTCCCACAATCACGACTTTCATAAGAGCACCTCCTGATATCACTGGGACCGCGGGCGTCCTGCCCGCTCTTCCGGGATATTTAAATACTATTTATACTATGAGTTTAGTTTTAATTATACACCATCTTACCAAATTTGGAAGTATAAAGGAGACAGTAGCCGCGGTATCCTACCGCGTCCGGATTCCCACTCCGACGGGAACGCTCGGCGAGTTACCTCAAATGGGAGAACGAGGGCGGCGTCTGCCGCCGCAACTGGCCGCAGCCCGCAGCGATGCCCCCGCCGCGGCGCTGCCGCACGGTGTGCGGGATCGACGCCCAATCCAGCACGTCGGTAAAAGCCTTCACAGCCTCCGGTGTCGCCGGTTTTGCAGGAAAGTCCGGGGTAGGGTTCAGCAGAATGAGATTGACGTGGGCAGGGATGCCGGCCAGGCGCACGACCAGAGCCTCGGCCTGTTCCGGGCTGTCATTGACGCCATCGATCAACGTCCACTCGATCATGATCCGGCGCTGCGTGCGCGCCGTATAGCGCCGCAGCGCCGCAAAAAGATCGTCCAGCGGGTAACGTTCATTGATCGGGACGAGCTGGCTGCGCAGCGCATCGGTCGCCGCGTGGAGCGAGACCGCCAGGTTGACCAGCAGTCCCTCCTCCGCCAGCAGATCGATGCCGGGGACGATCCCCACGGTGCTGATCGTGATGCGCCGCTGCACGAAGCCCATGCCCTGAGGATCGGTCAGCCGCCGGATCGCGCCTAGCGTCTGGTAATAGTTGAGCAGCGGCTCCCCCATCCCCATCAGGACGATGTTGGTGAGGCGCTCACCCGCCGTCGCCAGATCGCGCTGCAGGTGCAGCACCTGCGCGATGATCTCGCCGCCGGAGAGCTGGCGGACAAAGCCGCTCTGCCCCGTCGCGCAAAAGTGGCAGCCCATCGCACACCCCACCTGCGTGGAAATGCACGCGCTGCGCCGCTCGCGGTAGCGCAGCAGGACCACCTCGATCCGCTCCCCATCGGCCAGCTCCAGGAGGTCCTTCCGCGTCGTGCCATCCGGCGATTCCTGAGAGGTCAGCACCGGCGGGACGTACAGTCCGACCTGTGCCTCAAGACCCGCACACGTCTCAGGAGAAAGGGCATCCACCTGATCGAAGCGGGTCGGCCAGGTACGGTACAGCGTTTTCCAGACCTCGCCGGCTCGGCCGCGTCGTTCCCCCAAAACGGTCAACATCGCCTCGAGCGCAGGAAAATCCAAATCGTAAAAATCCGGCTTTTCGCCTAACAAGTCCGCTCCATTTCGTTACATCATCCGAACCACCAGGGGAAAGAGCCTGCCCGCTATCGAGCCGCGCCCCGGCGCTTCTTCCCCCATCTTACCACAGCTTTACGTAATCGTGGGGTCCTCTGGGACCGCGGGCTTCCAGCCCGCCTGCGGCCAGTACCGGAAGGAGTTGGGGGACGGCGGGGAGAAGCGGTCTCTGGGACCGCGGGCTTCCAGCCCGCCTGCGGCCAGGATGGCCGCGATCCCAACATGGACTGTCATTCCGAGCGGCTTCCACGGAACACTCTCGCAGACAGCCACGACAGCGAGGAATCCCGTTCTCCAAATGCCACTGCACCCTATTTGCCTCTTGACTCTCCCCTTGGAGGAGGGTGTATACTATCCACACTGCTGGCCAGCAGAACAAAGAAGAGGAACGTGCATGCTCAAGATCGGTGAGTTCTCGAAACTGGCGCAGATCTCGGTGAAGACGCTGCGCTATTATGGGGAGTTGAAGCTCCTCAAACCGGCGTGGATCGATCGCTTTACGGGCTATCGCTACTACACCCTGGATCAACTGCCGCGGCTGAACCGCATCGTCGCCCTCAAGGATCTGGGCTTCTCGCTGGATCAGATCCGCCAGCTTCTCAAAGACGACCTGCCCCTGGCGGAGCTGCGCGGCATGTTGAAGCTCAAGTATGGGGAACTTGAGCGGCAGGTGGAGGAAGAACAGGCGCGCCTGGCGCGGGTCACCACCCGCCTGCAGCAGATCGAGCAGGAGGGCCGGGTCCCCCGCTATGAGGTCGTGCTGAAGCAGGTGCCCCCGCAGCGCGTCGCCGGGATCCGCCGGGTCGTCACCCGCCCGCAGGAGATCCAGCAGGCGCTCGACGAACTCTGCGCCGGCCTCAAGATCGCAGCGCTCGGTGCCGATGGCGACTGTCCCGCCACGGTGCTCTACTATGACACGGAGTACCGCGATCGAGGGATCGACGTGGAGGCTGCGGTTCCCTGCACCGCCGCTCCGGACGGAGCCTCCCAGGTACCCGTCCACACGCTCCCCGGTGTGGCGGAGATGGCCTGCACGGTCCACGTCGGCAGCATCGAGACGCTGCCCCAGGCCTATCAGGCGGTGCTCACCTGGATCGAGGCCAACGGCTACCGCGTCGCCGGGCCCAACCGCGACCTCTATCTGCGCCGCCCCGGCCCCCATGACCCGGTGGCCCAGACCATCACCGAAGTGCAGTTCCCGGTTCAGAAGAAAATCTATAAATTCTTAACTCAGGAAGGAAAGACAATGGAACCCAAGATCATCGAAAAGCCGGCGTTTACCGTCGTCGGCCTGAAGTATCACGGTAAGAACCAGCACGATGAGATCGGCCAGCTATGGCAGCAGCTCATGCCGCGGGCCGCCGAGATCAAGCACCGGGTCGAGTTTAACGCTGCCTACGGCGTCTGCAGCGCGATCAAAGAAGAAGACGGTGCCTTCGACTATATTGCCGGGTACGCGGTCAGCGAGGCCACCGATCTCCCGGAGGGGATAGGCAGCCAGGCGATTCCGGCACAGACGTACGCCGTCTTCCCCTGCACGCTGCACACGATCAAGGAGACCTACACCTACGCCTTCGAGACCTGGCTGCCGCAGTCGGGCCGCGAATGGGCGAAAGGGCCGGACTTCGAATACTACGACGAGTCCTTCGACCCGGGTGTCGAGGATCCGGAGATGTACATCTACGTCCCTGTCAAGTAGCACAGACCCAAGTCAGTGAGGTAAAAACAGTCTGGGCGAGGCCATAAGGCCTCGCCCAGATGCATAAGACATGGGGAACCGTCGCATCTACGCCATCCCATGAACCTGTCGCAGCAGCTCAGCGACCATTTCTTCGGGAGGCAGGGGC
>JAVEWB010000164.1:0-5549 GCA_034004765.1 Anaerolineae bacterium | reverse complement strand
TTGATATTTACTCTCCTCCCGCCGGCTAATGAGCTTTAAGAAAATAATCGGATAATACTTGTTTCAGCCTCACCCCCCGGCCTCCTCTCCAATCCTTGGAGAGGAGGTGAAGGGGGTGAGGTTTGCAGAGGGTTTATCGCCAGGCGGACGGATGCAGCCTATTACCCAGGTAATTATTTAAAGTTCATCAGCTCTGCAGAATGACAAATACTGTCTTACGCTTTGCGCTTCAGTTCACTGACGATATAGAGCGGGCGCTGACGGACCTCATCGTAAATGCGCCCGACGTATTCCCCTAAGATACCCAAGACCAAGAGCTGTGCGCCTCCCATGAAGAGCACCAGGCTCGTGACCAGCCCCTGTCCGGCCAGCGGAGCGGAGCCGCTCAGGCGCAGGGTCACTAAAACGAGGGTCAGAATGAGACCTGCCACAGTCGCGATGGCCCCAACCCAACTCGCCAGCTTCAAGGGGATGAAGGAAAAGCCCATAATGGCATCCAGCGCCAGGCGGAACATCTTCTTAAAAGGGTATTTGGTCTCGCCCGCTTTGCGTGCCAGCCGGCGGTAAGGCACACCGACCTGCTTGAAGCCGACCCAGGAGACCATCGCCCGGACGAAACGGTGTCCCTCGCGCATTCCACGCAGCACTTCGATCACCTTGCGATCCAGCAGGCGGAAATCACCCGCCTCCATAGGGATCTTCACATCGGTCAGCGCCTGGATTAGCTTGTAGAAGAGATCCGCCGTGAACAGTTTGAACCACGTCTCGCCTTCACGCTCCGCGCGCACGGCATAGACCACCTCGTAGCCTTCACGCCATTTGGCAATCAGGTCCCGAATCACCTCCGGCGGGTCCTGAAGGTCGGAGTCAATGACCGTCACCGCGTCCCCTCGGGCGTGATCCATGCCGGCGGTGATCGCAAGCTGATGGCCGAAGTTGCGGGCGAAATGCAGCACGACGATGTGCTCCGGGTCCTGCTGATACAGCGCATCCATCAACGCCGGGGAGCGGTCGGAGCTTCCATCATCCACCAGGACCAGCTCCCACGGTTCTCCCAGTTCCTCCATCACCGCATGCACGCGGGTGCAGAATTCCTCTACCAAAGCCTCTTCGTTAAAAACAGGAGCCACTACAGAGAAACGTGGACTCATACACACCTCTTCAGTTAAAATGCGGCCATCACGCATCGGCAGATGACGCAAAGCCTCTGACCATGCAGCCGGCCCGCGTGTTGCACCGTCTCATCTGAGTATAACACCTCCCGCAGGCCGCACAAACCTGCAAAAACACAAGGATTTAAGGGGGCGGCTGTGCCGCTCCCTTAAATCCCACAGAGAAATAAGCACCAAAGGGGCTTGCGCAAGCGCCCTACTTGAGCAAGCCGGTCATCTCGTTGAACTGCTCGATCAAGGCATCGATCTCAGGGATCTGCTTCTGGAAGTCGGTCCAGTAATCACGCCCGTACCACTGGTCCTGGATCTCCGGATAAGTCTTGCCCTGCTGCTCCACCCAGGTGTAGTATTTGAGGTTGTGCACGCGCTTGCGATCCCAGTAGTCAAGCTCCAGCATGTTGTCCTTGTCCTGGCCCAACAGATGGCGGTGGAAGTCCGCCGCCGCGTCGCATTCGGTGTACTCGCCGTGTGCTTCGTGCATCTCACGCATGCGGCTCTGATAGAGCTCCATCGAATCCGTGCCCACGGTGATGAAGACGTCCTGCTCGCCGGCCTCGTACCACTTAGCCATCTTGATCGTTTGGAGCAGGTTGGCAATGCCGGAGATGCCCAACAGATCGAGCTTCTCCACCACCGCCTCCGGGACACCCTGCTTGACCAGGTAGCGGCGGCCCGCTGGTTCATTGAAGAGGCGCGCCAGGCTCATACTGGATTCGTCATCAACCGCGATCACCAGATCGGTGTTCCTGACGTTGTGAATCCAGGGCACATGCTTATCGCCAATGCCTTCGATGCGGTGCCCGCCGAAGCCGTTGAGCAGCAGCGTGGGGCACTGCAGTGCCTCACCCGCGGCAATCTTCGCATTGGGGAAAAGCTGTTTGAGATAGTCACCGCTGCCGATGGTCCCTGCCGAGCCGGTGGTCACTGCGATCCCCCGGAACTCGTCGTGCGGCCCCATGACCTGCTCCAGTATCTCGACCATCGCGTGGCCGGTGACGTCGTAATGCCACAGGTAGTTACCGAACTCATCGAACTGGTTGAAGATGAAGGCTTTGTCGCCGCGCTCGCGCTTGAGCTCCCAGCACTTATCGAAGATCTCTTTCACGTTGGATTCGCAGCCCGGCGTGGCAATCACCTCACCTGCAACCTTGGCCAGCCACTCGAAGCGCTCCCGGCTCATTTCCGCGGGAAGGATGGCAATGGATTCGCAACCCAACAGCGCTGCATCGTACGCGCCACCGCGGCAGTAGTTGCCGGTGGAGGGCCAGACCGCGCGGTGATAGGTGGGGTCGAACTGCCCCGTGACCAGCCGCGGCACCAGGCAGCCGAAGGTTGCGCCGACCTTGTGCGCGCCGGTGGGGAACCACTTACCAACAAGCTGAATGATACGTGCCGATGTGCCGGTGAGCGACGAGGGCCACTCGATCCAGTTCACACCACCAAAGCCGCCGCCCTGAGCGACCGGCTCATTCTTCCAGGTGATGCGGAAGAGGTTGCGGGGGTTCACATCCCAAAGACCAATCCCCTTGAGTTCTTCCTTGACCTTAGCAGGGATAAGCTCCGGGTTCTTCATCTGCGCAAATGTGGGAATGAGAATATTGCGCTCGCGCGCACGCTGCACCGTGCGCTTCAGTTGCTCCTGTTGGATGGTTAAATCGATCATGCTGTCCTTCCTTTATTGTATTTTTTGAACAGGGCCTGCACACCGCAGGCCAGCAGGGCACCCATACCGGCGCCCAACGTATTCAACACAAAATCATCCCAGGCAGTGACCCGATCAGGGAACGCCACCTGCAGCAACTCGATGCTGGCACTGAGGCCAGCCCCACCAAGTGCTGCCCACAAAACCCGTCCGGGAACCTTACGCTCCAGTAAAAGGGCTACACAAGCCCCTAATGGCGCAAAGACCACAATGTTGCCGGCAATATCGATCAGCCAGTAAAACGAGATCCCCCAACGGGCCGCCGAACTCGTGAGCGGGGCCAGATTGGCGGCAACCTCGGGATTGGGCCGCAGCGTCATCCAGTAGAGCCAGGCAACATTCAGCGCGGCCAATCCCAGCCATACCCCCCTGCGGCGCGATGTAGCTGTAGAGTCCATCTCGACGGCGCTCCTCATCCCCGCCCCCGAGACGGGGGTGGAGAGCATAGCAGCAAGCGTCTGTCTTTGCTCGACCCCAAGATGGGGGCAGAGAGCTCAAGAGCGGCCGCCACCTCACAGCGCCTTCAACGCGGCTTTCACAGCATCTACGGTCGGGGCCACGATGGGCGGCTGCGGGACCGTCTTCATGGCGCTGGCAATGTCCTTGAGGCCGGAGCCGGTCAGCAGCACCACCACGCGCTCCTCAGGGTCCACCCATCCCTGCTCCACCGCCTTGACCAGCCCGGCATAGGCCGCGGCGGCTGCCGGTTCGGAGAAGACGCCGGTGTTACGGGCGATCACGGGGATCGCGGCCAGGATCTCCTCGTCCGTCACCCGCAGGAATGCACCGCCGGTCTCGCGGGCTGCCGCCAACGCCTTGTTGCGATCGCGCGGCAGCCCGGCGCTGATGCTGTCCGCCACCGTGTGCGCATCCACCGGCTCCATCTCCCAACCCTGGAGGCCCCGCGCGAAAGCATCGACCAGCGGGGAGGAGCCTTCCGCCTGGATGCCCATGATCTTGGGCATCGTGTCGATCCAGCCCAAGGCCCGCAGGTCCTTCAGCCCTTTGTGAATCCCACCGATGATGCAGCCGTCCCCCACCGGTACAAAGATGCGGTCAGGGGCCTTCCACGCCATCTGCTCACAAATCTCGAAGGCAGCGGTCTTCTTTCCCTCGCTCATGTAGGGGTTATAGCCCGTGTTGCGGTTGTACCAGCCGAACTCCTCTGCCACCTTGAGCGTGAGTTCGAAGGCGTCATCGTAGGTGCCATCGACCAGCATCACCCGCGCCCCATAGATGAGGTGTTGAGCAATCTTGGCGGCTGGAGCGGTCTTGGGCACAAAGATGACTGCGGGCAGCCCCACGCTGGCAGCCAGACCGGCCAGAGCTGCGGCGGCGTTGCCGGTGCTCGCCGTGGTGATCACCTGCGCGCCGACCTCGCGCGCCTTCACCACCGCCACTGCCGACGCCCGATCCTTGAACGAAGCCGTAGGGTTAGGGCCATCGTCTTTGACCCACACGTGACGCAGCCCCAGCCGTTCGGCCAGACGCGGTGCAGCATAGAGCGGCGTCCCGCCAACCCGCAGCGGCGGCACGGGGGACTCCGGCTCCACCGGCAGCAGCGGCTTGTAGCGCCAGATCGTCGGATCGGGGTTGGCCTTCAGGCGGTCACGGTCGAAGTGCGCCTTGATCCGCTCGTAATCGTAGCGTACATCGACGATACCCTCATAGCCATGCTTAGGGCAGACGTAAGGGATTTCAGCAACCCCATAGTCCGCACCGCAGATGGTACATTTCAGGCTCTTTACATGATCCATGCCAGTTCCTTCTTCCCTGCCCCCGAGACGGGAGCAGGGAGCATAAAAGCTAAAGTAGACAATCCAGCGGATTGTCCTACAAAGGCCTAGTCGGGGATCACCCGCGTGCCGGTCTTGCCCTCCAGCGCCGCCGTAATGTGCGCCGGATCGGTGACGATGGCCTCCTTGCCACCCTGATCCAGATACCAGAGGATCGCGCGGATCTTAGGCTCCATGCTGCCCTTGGCGAAGTGCCCTTCCTCCAGGTATTTGCGCGCCTCGGAGGCGGTGATCACGTCGAGATCCTTCTGCTGCGGCGTCTTATAATTGATCGCAACCTTCTCCACCGCTGTAGAGATCAGGAAGAGATCAGCGTTGATGCACTGCGCCAGCAAAGAGGAGGCAAAATCCTTGTCGATCACCGCAGCTATGCCCTCAAGGTTCCCGGCTTCATCCTCGATCACCGGGATGCCGCCGCCGCCGACCGTAATGGTAATGATCCCGGCGTTCAGCAGCGTCTTGACAGCATCGAGCTCGACGATGCGCTGCGGGATCGGGGAAGCCACCACCCGCCGCCAACCGCGCCCGGCATCTTCGACGACAGACCAACCTTCGGCATCCGCACGATGTTTGGCCTCAGCTTCATCCATGAAGCCGCCAATGGGCTTGGAAGGCTTTTGGAAAGCACCGTCGTTCCGGTCTACCAGCACTTGCGTGACCACGGTCGCCG
Organism: Anaerolineae bacterium; assembly: GCA_034004765.1. Taxonomy (GTDB): domain Bacteria; phylum Chloroflexota; class Anaerolineae; order B4-G1; family SLSP01; genus JAVEWB01. The sequence goes on along the minus strand of JAVEWB010000164.1, from coordinate 209 downwards.
CCGCTTTGTCCATGCCCCGCTGCTTGAACTCATTCATCAGATTCTGTTGGAGTGCGTAGCCGATCGCGCCCTGGGAGTCCGCACCGCAGACATCAAGGGGCACCTCGTGCATGCCTTCCGCCTTAGCCGCGATCTCCGAGCGCCGCAGAATGAAACCGACCTGCGGACCGTTGCCGTGTCCGATGGCCACATCCCATCCCTGCGCAACC
>JAVEWB010000163.1:0-5582 GCA_034004765.1 Anaerolineae bacterium | reverse complement strand
GCATTCCGTTGAGCAGTGGTTGGCGATCTTGGACCCCTACGTGATCCATGTGCATTTGAATAACAGCCGGGGGGTGATCGATGAACATCTGGCGCTGAACGCGTCGGGCGGCGCTTTGAACTACACCCAGCTCCTGCCGCAACTCGCTCAAATGCGCCACCGTCCGTGGCTGGTTTTGGAGATGGATGATGTGATTGCGGCGGAGCGCAGCCTGGTCTTCATGCAGCAAATCCTGGGGCACGAATTCAACACGCCCTGAAGTCAGCTCCTGGCTCAGAGGAGCGCGGCAACGCCCTGACAGACCTCTTCGAGGAAAGCACGCTCTTCCCCGGTGAAGGGAGCCAGGGCATGGGAGTCTATATCCAGCTCCCCAACAAAAGTCTCTCCCTTGAAAATCGGCACAACGATCTCGGCTTTCACGTCAGGGCTGCACGAAAGGTAATTGGTCTCCTGGCTGACGTCCTGAATGATGAAGGTTTGGCCGGTCGCCGCGGCCTGTCCGCAGATCCCCTGGCCGAAGGCGATCCTGATATGCTCTGTCGGTTCGCCTACGAAAGGCCCCAGGATTAGTTCGTTGTCGTGTGTTTCGTCCACCATGTAGAACCCTACCCAATCGTAGTGATCGATCTGCTCCGCGAGCAGCCGACAAAGGGCGGTCAATTTCTCGTGGGTGCTTTCTGTACCCGAAAGAAGGGTCCGAACCTCCTGCCGCAGCCTGGTCAACGTTTCCTTATCCATGTGTTTTCCCTCTTTCTGTTTGTGCTAAGCCGTATTTGCGTAACCTTGGGAACAAGGTATAGTATCCAGGGTTGGCTAACGGAGTGAGTATACTATCCTGTACGTCTGCGTCAAAGCGCTAACAGTCGTTTTTCACCTGGCGGGTAAGGGGGATACGTGAGACAGGAAAAGTTTGATGTCTTGATCGTCGGTGCCGGGCCAGCCGGTATCTTTGCAGCCCTGGAATTGAGCCAGCGGCCGGGCCTGCGGATTGCCATCCTCGACAAGGGACGTGACATTGACCGCCGGCGCTGCCCGATCCGCGAATCGGGTGGGAAGTGCCGCCACTGCCAGCCTTGCTCTATCCTCAATGGCTGGGGCGGGGCGGGCGCTTTCTCCGATGGCAAGCTGACCCTGTCCCCTGCCGTGGGGGGCCGTCTGGCGGAGATCCTAGGTGAATCTGAGGCAGCGCGCTTGATTGCGGAAGTCGATGCCACGTACATGCAGTTCGGCGCGCCGGATCTCGTCCACGGCCGGTATTCCGATGCCATCGAGGCCCTGGCAAAGCGCGCGACCCTGGCAAGCCTCCGCTTCGTCTCCGTCCCTATTCGCCATATTGGCACTGAGCGCTGTGTGGCCTTGATGCGCTCCATGCGCGACGTCTTGCTCGAACGCGGCGTGACGATTCTCAATCTGGCACAGGTGGCGCGCGTCCTTACAGCGGATGGACAGGTCACGGGGGTGGAGACAGAGTCCGGCGAACAGCTCATGGCCGACGCGGTGATTCTGGCTCCCGGACGCGAGGGAGCCTCCTGGCTGGGCGAAGCGGCGCGGGAGCTGGGCCTGACGATGCGCCGCAATCCCGTGGATCTGGGCGTGCGGGTTGAGCTCCCGGCAGCGGTGCTGGAGCCTATTACCAGCCTGGTCTATGAATCCAAGTTTATCTACTACTCCAAGGCTTTCGACGACCAGGTGCGCACGTTCTGTATGTGCCCTTATGGTGAGGTGAGTACGGAGTTTGCCGGGGACGTGATGACGGTGAACGGCCATTCTTTCGCCGATCACCGCACAGCCAATACCAATTTTGCCCTCCTGGTGAGCAAGAATTTCACAGAGCCTTTTGATGACCCCATTGCTTATGGCAAGAGCATCGCTCATCTGGCTAACTTGCTGAGCGGTGGCATTATGGTACAGCGGCTGGGGGACCTGGAGTCCGGTCGGCGTTCGACTGTAGAGCGCCTCTCGCGCTCCATCGTCACGCCGACGCTGCCCAGCGCCACGCCGGGTGACCTGCATCTCGTGCTCCCTTATCGGTATGTCGTGGACATCCTGGAAATCCTGCACGCGCTGGATGAGATCGCGCCGGGGGTGGCCTCACGCCACACTTTGCTGTACGGCGTGGAGGCCAAATTCTACTCCAACCGGCTGACCGTGACCCCGGAAATGGAGACGGAAGTGACGAACCTTTTTGCCTGCGGGGATGGCGCGGGAGTGACGCGGGGCTTGATTCAGGCTTCGGCGTCCGGCATGTTGGCGGCGCGGACGATTCTACGCCGCCTGGCTTAGCAGGTGGGAGACCCTTTATTCTTATGTATTGCACCTTTATGAGAGAAATGTAAGGATTGAATGATGACGGCAGTACAGATCCTCCTTGTGGTCGATGAAGAAGACAGAGCTTTGGAACTCCGGCAGCAGGTGGAAAGCCTGGGATATGGGATCGTTGGGTCTGTCCGTGCGGATGGAGAGACGCTTGAGGGCGTTTCTGAGCTGTGCCCGGATCTCATCATATGGGATATTGGCATGCCGCGGGACCCGAGAAGCCTGCCGTTTGTGGAGGAGGTGCGGGCGTGCTTGGTCGCCGATCTCCCCGTGCTCGTCCTGGTGCCGGAATTCGATGCGGAACTGATTCAACAGTGCCGGCCGGAAGCGGGCTTCAACTGCCTGCGGAAGCCTGCTGGGTTAAGGGATCTGTGCATCGCCATCGAGACGACGCTCTGCCGGTACCGGGAGGAGCGGCAGGGCCTGGATTCAGAGCGTAAATTTAGGACGATTTTCGAGAGTGCCCTGGACGCGATGTTCTTGCTGGATGGCCCTATGATCGTGGATTGTAACCCCACTGCAAGCAAGCTGTTTGGGGTCTCACGTGAGGGCCTGATTGGGCAAAACTTTCTCTTGTTCTCTCCCCCGGTCCAGCCGGATGGGGAAGATTCTTTGAAAAAGGCACGCACGAAGACCGGGGCGGCACTGCAGGGCCAGCCGCAGTTTTTCGAATGGCAGCATCAACGGGCCGATGGCACCCGTTTCTACGTCGAAGCCAGCCTCAATCTCCTTGATATCGACGATCACCCGCTCTTGTTAGCCAGTGTTCACGATATAACCCGCCGCAAACAGATTCAGGCGGACCTCCAACGGCAAAATTTGGAGTTAGAGCTGCTCAACCGGGTCAGCCATGCGCTTATCTCCACGCTGAACCTCGACAAAGTGTTTCCGGCCATCATGGAGGAGGTGCGCTTCCTGCTGGATGTGGACAGCGCTTCGGTCTGGCTGATCGATCAGGAGCGCGGCGGCGTGCTGTGCCATCAGGCCGTCGGGTTCCGCAGCGAATTCGTCAACGGCTGGCACCTGGAAGCCGGGCAGGGACTGGCGGACTGGGTGGCCCGCCGCGGGGAGAGTCTCTTAGTCCTGGATACGCGTGAGGATCCGCGTTACTTCCGGGGGGTGGAGCAGAAGACCGGTGTGGAGATGCGCTCCGTGCTCACCGTACCCCTCATCGTGAACCACAAGGTGATTGGGGTGCTGCAGGCAACGGACACCGAACCTAATCGGTTCGACCCAAAAGATCAGCGGCTGCTGGAATCGATGGCGACGCCTTCGGCCATTGCGATCGACAATGCCCGGCTGTACCAGCAGACCCAGCAGGACGCGATCACCAGATCGGCACTGCTGGATGAGGTAAATCACCGGGTGAAGAATAACCTGACTGCTATCCTCGGCATCCTCTATGCCGAGCAGCGTCATGCTCAGGACCACCCTGAACGTCCTTATGAACAAATGCTGGATGATCTCATCAACCGTGTGCAGGGGCTGACGACCGTGCATGCCATGCTCTCGGATTCGGAGTGGTCGCCCTTGCTCTTGAGCGATCTGGTAGAGCGGGTGATCCAGGCGCTGGTGAAGGCGATGCCTCCCGAGCGGCGTATTGCGACGACGGTAGCACCTTCCCCCATTCGCGTTTCATCGAAACAGGCCAGCAGCCTGGCACTGATCATTAACGAGCTGGCGACGAATACGGTCAAGTATGTGCTCAAGGATTGCCCGGACGCCCACATCAAGGTGACGATCACCCCTTTGAGCGATCGGCAGATTTGTCTGGAGTTTCGGGATGATGGGCCGGGCTACCCCGAGGAAGTGCTTACCTTGGGGCAGACGGATGTAGGACTGTACCTGGTCAAGCGTCTGGTGCAGATGGACCTGCATGGCAGCGTAGCTTTCTCCAATGACGCGGGAGCGGTTACCTCGATTTGTTTCGGTGGAAGCGCCGAGGCTGTATAAAGGATAGGCAGAGGAGTGTGTCGATGACGGATGCGGTGAGGGTGCTGATTGCGGAAGATGATGCCCTGGTCTGTGAGATGATCCAGGGTCTTCTGGAGCGGCTTGGCTATAAGGTGGTGGGCATGGCGGAGAACGGCGAAGAGGCCGTTGAACTGGCACATGTGCTGCATCCCGACGTCGCCTTGATGGACATTCACATGCCGGTGATGGATGGGATCGCGGCCGCCGAACGGATTCGCGAGCAGTGCCCGCTCCCTGTGGTGATGCTGACCGCCTACGAGGGCGGGGATCTGGTCCAGCGGGCCAGCGCGGCGGGCGTGGGAGCCTATCTGGTGAAGCCGCCGAACGCCCGGGATCTCGAGCGCACGATCACCATTGCCATGGCGCGCTTTGCGGATCTGATGAACTTGAAGCGGCTGAATGAAGAACTGGATGCCTACGCTCACACGGTGGCACATGACCTCAAGAACCCGCTGAGCACCCTTGTGGGGTTTGCCGAAGTGCTGGCCGATGAGGGCACGACCATGTCAGGGGATCGGCTGCAGCATTACCTGCAACTGGTGGCACAGAGCGGTTACAAGATGATCAATATCATCGACGAGCTGCTGCTGCTGGCGAGTGTGCGGAAGCGTTCGGATGTGCCCCTGGAGCCTATGGCGATGGGTCCGGTTGTGACTACAGCGCAGCGGCGGCTGACGGATATGTTGGGCAGTTCGGGGACTGCTGTGGCAGCGCCGGAGTCCTGGCCGATATCGCTGGGCTATGCTCCCTGGATCGAGGAAGTGTGGGTCAATTACATCAGCAACGCGCTCAAATACGGTGGCCAGCCGCCGCAGGTGCTGTTGGGGTACGACTTGCAGGCTCCAACACCGGAGCAGCCGGAGACACCTGCTGTGTGGGGCGGCAGCCCGGCAAAACCCCCGCGTGATACTCAGACGATGGTGCGTTTCTGGGTGGCCGACAACGGGCCGGGCATTTCGGAGGAGGCACAGTCCCATCTGTTCGTGCCCTTTGATCGACCTACACAACAGACCCGCGCGACAGGGCACGGGTTGGGGCTTTCCATTGTGCGGCGTATCGTGGAACGACTCGGCGGTCAAGTGGGCGTCGAGAGTCCTTCGCCGCTTGCTTCAGGATCGAATGGCCCGGGGAGCCTTTTCTGGTTCACACTGCCCCTGGCCGATATCGGGGACTAAAGAGGGCTGCGGGTGCGGCGTTTTGCGCCGCACCCGCGATATGACCTTGCTTTTACTGCTGTTTGGTGGGCAATTGTGGGATCAGCCAGCCGAGGAATGCGCCGGCGCTGCGGGTCT
>JAVEWB010000162.1:0-5591 GCA_034004765.1 Anaerolineae bacterium | reverse complement strand
CAGGACGGCTTGCTGTTCTGAGGTAGTCGATATGCCAATGGAGGCGGTCCCCGCCGCGCAGGTGGCGTCCTATACGTGCGGACAGCCCACCCGGTCCCCAGGCACTACCGACGGAAATATAGAGTCCGGCGGGGAAATGCCAGGGTCCCAATGCGCCTATGGTCAGCGTTTGTGCTTCGGAGGTAACCAGACCCAGGGCATAAGTCCCCGGCGCAGAGGTCAGGACTTCATCTGGCGCTGCCACAACATCCCGCCCAGCCAGCTCAAGATCACGCCGATGCCGGTGCCGAACATCCCGGCCACATCCATCAGTCGGAGCGCGTGGTCTGGCCCCAGTCGATAGATGAGGATCCCTTCATAGGCTGAGGGCAGCGCGAGCGCAATCAGCCCCAAGAGGATGAAAAAGCTGCCCGCACCACTCAGCGCGAGCACATACCAATCTTTGTCTATCTGACGGGTTAATCTTGAGAGGGCGGTGGTACCGGCAGGTCGTCGGCTGATGTGTTCAACCATTTTTCCCCTACCTCAATGAGCATCACGGGAATATCTTCGCGAATGGGGTACTTGCGCCCGCAGTCCTGACAAACCAGCCACTGATCTTCACGGACCAAATCGAGTTGCCCCGGGTCCTCTTTATCGGTACGGCGTGTCTCGCCGCTTACACAGTAGGGACAGCGCAGAATGTCCAAAAGCTCCTTACTGACCATAACCCCTCCTGAACTGCCGTCTCCTCGGTGGATCCGGCGCATCACACTTTACAGTATACCACGCTGTGGCCTTGATGCAATCCCTCTTAGATGCAATTGTTCTGAAATGCCAGTTGTCATGCTTTGAAAGTGATCTTATAATGGTAAGAGTAGTTGCTTTTCTCAAAAATCTGTAATGTCTTACCCTCATCTTGGATAAGACTCCGAAGATGAACTTTTTAAGGAGGTGGGGTATGGAACCCGATACTCAAACCGGGCAGGAGGTCGAGCTGGATGCAGCCGAGAGCCCTAAAGTCGATCTCAATACGGCGGGGATCGAACTGTTGTGCATGCTGCCGGGAATTGGCCCGCAACTGGCCATGCGGATCCTCGATCACCGGGCGATTCAGGGGCCATTTTCGTCGCCGGAGGACCTCACGCAGGTGCCGGGGATTGGAGCCGCGCTGTATGAGCGCCTCGCTGACCATGTGACGGTCAGTGCGCCGGTAGCTCCTGCATGGGAGTTAGAGCCGGTGCCGATGCCGGTGCCTGATGTAGAGGATACGTTGAAGCTGCCGCGTGTCGCGGAGCCCCCCGATGTTGCGGAGGCTGCGGTGGAGGGGGCGTCTGTAGCGGATGAGGAGGTGGGTAAGATACCCGCGGTTTGGGAAGATGCTGCGGAGGTTGGGGGGGAGGAAAAGCCTGAAATGGCTGAGCCTTCTGCTCTGCCGCAACCGCATCCGGCGGTCGCCCCCGCGACACCGGCCCCTGTCCCGCAGCGACCAGGAGTCTCTTTCTGGACCTTGCTTTGGGTGGCGCTGGCGGGGGGACTCTTGGGGATGCTCTTCAGTCTGCTGGTGCTTTCGGGCATCAACGGCTCTCTCGATGTCGCGCACAGCCGGGCGGTCATTACGATGAGTGGCCAGGTCGAGGACCTCACCGCGCGGCTTGATTCGCTGCAAGGGGATGTGGACGGCCTGCGCCGCCGTCTGGCTGCACTCGAAGGGCTGACGGCGCGGATGGAGAAGGTGGAGACGGCGGCTGCCGACCTGCAGGATGACTTCGAGGTGCTGGATGAGAAGACAGGGGCTCTCTCCGAAGAGGTGACGGGCCTCTCTGAGGAACTGGACATCGTTGCGGCCGAGACGGAGAAGGCCGGTACCTTCTTCCAGGGCTTGCAGACGTTGATGGCCGATATTTTCGGGGCGGGAGACGCGACGCCTACGGCGACGCCGGCCCCCGGTGAGTGAGGAAAAGAGATGGCAGAGGAATCGTTTTCGAATCAGTCCGGTGGATCTGTGTCCAAGACGGTCGGCGGCTTCTTCAAAGGGCTGCTGCGTTTGATTTTCGTGCTCATTGTGGGCGCTTTGGTGGGATTGGGCCTTTACTACGGCGTTCCCTGGGTCTATCAAACGCTGGTGCGCCCCGTGCAGCAGCACGAAGCGGCCATTGCTGCGCTCGAGCAGCAGGTGGACCGGGAGCACGAGCGGCTGCAAGAGGAGAATCAGGCCCTGCAGGCGCGTGTGGCGGACCTGGAGACGGAGCTGACAGAGCTGCGTGAGACGGCCGCGGTGCAGACTCAGGACCTCTCCGTGGCGGAAGAGCAGGCCGGGACATTGGAATCCCGGCTCACGCAGATCGAGGAGCAGTTGGATCAGCAGCAAGAGGCCTTGACGCTGCTGCAGACGGATCTTGGAGAGCAAAATGCAGCGCTGACCGGCCAATATGAAGCGCTTGGCACCGGCATGCAGCGGGTAAACCGGCAAATTGTCTTCACGCAGATTGCACAGGATCTGCTCAAAGTGCGGCTGATGCTGCTGGAAGAGAACCCCCGCGCGGCGCAGGATGCCTTGACCTTAGCCGTGGCGCACCTGGATCGCGTGACGGCAGACTCCGGAGAGTTCGGCCAAGAGCTGGCAGGCTTCCGGGAGCGCATGGTCGCGCTGGATCCTTTGATTGCTGCCCGTTCTTTCCGGGTGACTTCGGATCTGGAAGCGCTGTGGGCCGACGTGATGGACCTGGCCTTGCTGGCGGAGACGCCGGAAGTCGCCGTAGAGGCTGTCGGGACGCCGCCTGCTGGACTGACTCCAACTCCTTACCTGACGGTAACCCCTTATCCGACGCCCACACCTTTCCTGTCGCCGCTGCCGACGCCAAAACCGGCGTCTTGATGGAGATAATCGAAAGCGCCCGACGCTGCAAGCGTCGGGCGCTTTCATTATAGGGTACTTATGGGTAGCGGTAGATGGCGGCGGTGGTCCAGCAGGCCCAATCCTGCTCGGAGCTGTCGCCCGCCTCGATGCGTAGGATCACGTCAGCTTTCTTCCCTGCGTAATCGGAAAGATCGACGTCGATTTGCTTGAAGCCATTGCCGTAGGTATCGCCGGCCTGGGCGATCCAGTAATTGCCGCTCCCTTCGGCGCGGAGCATCACCTTGAAGGTGACGTTGCCGGCGCTGGCACCCTCCAGCAACCCCACGCTTGCGCGGAAGCGATCCCCCTCCTGGACGACGTAGCCGCTGTTGTACAGGTCGGTGTAGGTCGCAGCGATCCAGCCGTTAGCGACCCAACGGGGATGGGTCTCCAGGCATTTGCCCTGAATCGTGCCGCCGGTCTCCAGCTTGCCCGAGGTGACCCAACGGGCAAAACCGCGGTCGTCCCCGGTGTCACCGTTCCAGGGGATGCTGGTTTGCCCTTCGTTGGAGCCGCTGTTCCAGGAGGCAGCAGATGCTTTTTCCACGAAGTCATAGACCACCGCAGGATTGACCACCGCGGTCTCTTTCTCCAGCGTGTTGTTCCCCTCGTCCGATTCGGTGATGGCGTTATCGACGTCGATCTGGGCCTTGCTGGGGATGGAGCCGTAGGGACTGCCGTAGATGAAATCACATTCCATATTGGAGGAGCTGTTTCCCCCCAGACCTTCGCTGACGGTCCATTCGCAGGAAGGGCTGCTGAAGTTCTTGCCGCCCCACCAGCGCAGTTTGAAGCTGCCGGTGGCTGCCCCGCCTGCATTCTTGACCCGGACGGTGACGTGGACGGGCAGGTAGGCGACGGGAGTTCGATCGAAGGAGATGGACTCGATCTGCAGATCCGAGGTCCCGCCGCTAGCGCAGGAGACAGCGAAGGTAACGCTGACGCGACCAATCTCACCCCCGTCTCCTCTGAGGGCAATTACGGTAGCAGTCTGATTGCCCGCGGGGGGACTGGTCCAATTATACGTGTTGCTGTCGGCGGACAGCGTGACGCTGAGGCCGCTTGCTTCTATCCTGTAGGCTCCTTCGCCATTCGCATCGGTCCAGTTCAGGGTCACTTTGGAGCAGTCCGCCGCGACGGCAGCGGTCAGATTCTTGGGGCCGGCGGCAGCGACGGTGGGTGCCTCCGTTGCTGCACCTTTGACGACGATCTGCGTGTAGAAGATCCCGCCGTACCGGGTGCCGTCAGGCGCTTGAAGCTGCCAATTGCTGCGATAGGTCCCGGCTGCCTGCGGCCCGATCAGCGTGACGCTGATATCCACGGCGCTGTTCGGCGTGGTCCGCGGAACGACGACAGTGGCGGGGCCTCCCAGGGCTTCTCCGGAGGCAAAGACGAGCTGGGTCCCTTCCTCCCAGGTGCAGCTCCCGGAGTTGCGGATGCGCCACGTCTTGGTGAAGCTTGCGCCGGGGGCGACCTCGGTGTTGTCGGGGATGGTGATGTCGGCGACATAGGCCGCGCTCAACGTGCATCCGCCGTCGGTGGTGACCGGTGGGGCTTCGGTGGGCGGTGTCTGCGCGGTTTGGACCGGCTCGAGGGATGCCACTGCTTCCGGCGTGACCGTGACCTGGACGACTTCTTGGGTGGCAGGTTCCACCGTGGGCTCGGCCGACCGATCGAGAAAACTGCAGGCCAATGTGAGCAACAAGAACAACGTTATGAAACTCCATCGGACTCGTCTGTGTTTCATAGGGCCTCTCCTCTGTGACCTGAATGGATTGTGCTGCCTTGGCCACCGGGCACGGGAACAACTTGGCTTCTTTTTCCTGTGCCTTTGTGGTATGATAGCAGCATTCTGGCACCTTGTTCAGCCCGGCGCCATAGTCTAATGATACATGCATTTTTCGGAAATTGAAGGCGGATTTTGATGGGAGAGACACATTCCTGGTTTGATTTCGAACTCCTGGCGACCGAGGGCCATGCCCGTGCCGGGATTTTTCACACGGCTCACGGCCCGCTCCCAACCCCCATTTACGCGCCGGTGGGGACGCAGGCCACGGTCAAGGCCCTGACCCCTGCCCAGCTCGAAGAGGTGGGTGCGATTTTGGTGCTGGCGAACACCTATCACCTCTACCTGCGGCCCGGCGATGAGCTGGTGGATCGCCTCGGAGGGCTGCATACCTTCATGGGATGGCACGGCCCGATGCTGACCGACTCCGGTGGCTTTCAGGTCTTCAGCCTGGCCGGCGCGCGGGGACAGGCTTCGCTGCGCACGCTCGACGACGATGGGGTGACGTTCCGCTCCCACATCGACGGCTCGCAGCACCGCTTTACCCCGGAGCGGGTGATGGAGATCGAGCAGCATCTGGGGGCCGACATCGCGATGGTGCTGGATGAATGCGCACCGCCGGACGATTACGCCTACAATGTGACGGCGCTGCGCCGCACGCACGCCTGGGCCGAACGCTGCAAGGCGGCGCACACCCGGCCCGACCAGGCGCTCTTCGGGATCGTGCAGGGCGGTATCTTCCCCGAACTGCGCGAGCAGAGCGCCCGCTTCCTCACTGACCTGGACTTCCCCGGCTACGCAATCGGCGGGCTCTCGGTCGGCGAGACCAAAGAGCAGATGCTCTCCACCCTGGAGGCGACGACCCCCCTCCTGCCGCCGGGAAAGCCACGCTACCTCATGGGGGTGGGGACGCCGGAGGATCTGGTG
>JAVEWB010000161.1:0-5622 GCA_034004765.1 Anaerolineae bacterium | reverse complement strand
CTGGGACTTTTCCTGGCCGAGTATATCGCCCGCAAGGATCAGACTGCGGCGTTTGCGGTCACCAAGGCTATGGCGATTGGCTGGGGCTGGTCCTTTGCGGTGCGCTTTGGCATCGGCCTGGTCATGGTCTTGCTATGGGGCGTCTGGGCCCGGCTTAGCTGAGCGGTGTTCCTTCCTGAGATATGTTGGCTATGCTCGTCATTTCACGCAGGCGCGGTGTGTCCTGGCTTGTGGCGACAATGGCCAACCGATCGCCGGCATAGAGACAGGTTTGTCCTTTGGGGATAATCAGGTGGGATTTGCGCTGTATGCTGGCTACCAGGCATCCTTGTGGCCAAGCGATTTCATCGAGCCGCTTTCCGTCGACATGGGCACCTGGTGCGACGGTAAATTCCACGATCTCGATGCCGGAGAGCGTTTCCAGACGTGCCATTCCTTTGCGCCGCTGCAGCGTTGCTTGCCTGATTCTGGCCGCATCATAGGCGCGCGTGATATCACTCCGGTCGATCCAGCCGATCAGGTGGCGGGAATCGGCTCGTAGTACGACCGGCAGATGGCCGATATCGTAATTCCCCATATGTCGCAGAACTTCCCCTATCGTCTCGTCAGGGTAGGCAACCACCATTTTATCTTTGCAAGTGCATACTTCGGCGACCGATTTCTGTAAGCTTTCGTTCTTTTCCTGCTGGAGTGCTATTTCCAGATCTTGCAAGGTCATAATGCCGTAGAGGTGTTTGGGCCTATCCACAACGGGGAGACCATGTGCGTGAGTTTGCATGAAGATTGCCGAGACGGCCTTGATGGGCAAAGAGGGGCTGAGCGTGGGAGGTGCTTTTTGCATGATATCCGCAACGGTCAGCGTATCAAGCAGATCGATGCTGCGACCCTGGTAAAGGCGGATGCCTTTACGTGCCAAAGTTAGCGTGTAAACAGAGTCGTGTTCCAGAAGCTCGGAAATTGCGACGCTGAGTACGACGGCAAACATGAGAGGGAGGATGATGCGATAATCATTGGTCATTTCGAAGAGCAGCATAATGGCGGTGATGGGCGCATGCACAGTCCCGGCAAGGACGGCGGCCATGCCCACCAGTCCAAAGGCTGAGGGCTGGATGGAAAGCGTGGGGAACAGAGCATCCATGAGTGTGCCGTAAGCCGAACCCACCATGACTCCAAGAAAGAGGGAAGGGGCGAAAACCCCTCCCATGAAGCCGGCACCTAAACTGAGCGCCGTCAACCCCATTTTCAGGATCAGGAGCAGCCCCATCACGCCCAGCGAAGGCAGCAGGCCTTGCAAAATAATTCCCGTTGCTTCGTGACTGTCCCCCAAGATTTGAGGGAAGTAAAGGCCTATGAGCCCAATGATGACCCCTACCGGGACAGGACGCACCCAATCGGGTATGTGGCTCTTTTGAAAGGAGTCATGGGCGTGGTAGATCACTGCGATATAAGCTACGGCTACCAATGCAGCGACAATGCCCAATCCCATGTACAGCGGGAGTTCCCACGGGCTGTTCAACGCGTATGCGGGTACGGGGAAGGCCGGATTTGTGCCCTGGAGCGCACGGGTGAGCGCAGAAGCAAGCACAGCACCGGAGACCACGATCCCGAATGATGAAGTAGTCAGCTCCCCCAGGATCAATTCGGTGGCAAAGAAGACTCCGGCAATCGGTGCATTGAAGGCTGTGGCAATGCCGGCAGCGGCCCCCGTCGCCACAAGGATTTTGGTGCGCTCTTCCGACATATGGGTGAGCTGCCCCACCATCGAGCCAAAACTGGCCCCGATCTGCACGCTGGGATCCTCCGGTCCTACGGAGGCCCCGGATCCGATGGAGAGCGCTGCCGTAACTGCTTTTGCCGGCATGCGGCGATATTGAAGGCGCCCCCCTCCTAATGCAACCGCTTCCATGATGCCGGCGACTCCGGCATACTTTTCCGGTCCGATGGCAAATTTGCGCAGCAGCCCTACGATCAAGCCGCCTGCGGCCGGGAACAAAAATATCAGCCAATGTGTCGACGGCACGAGGTGTCCGGTCAGATCGCTGTAAAGGAACTGCTGGACGATGCGGATTGCCTGTTTGAAAAGCAGCACGGCGGCACTGCTTCCCAATCCTACGACCAGTGCGGCAACTCCGGAGGTAATGAGATCGGAAAAAGGCTGGTTCTTGAGCCATGTGAAGCGTGTGAAAGGATCAGATTTTAGCATTGCCTTTGTTGAGGAAGGCCTCCTGTGATTGATGATACCATCGAACGGCTTGGGGTGCGATTACTCCCACTCGATGGTGGCCGGCGGCTTGCTGCTGATGTCGTAGACCACGCGGTTGATCCCCGGCACCTCGTTGACGATCCGGTTCGCAATGCGCGCTAACAGGTCCGTGGGCAGACGTGCCCAATCCGCGGTCATGAAGTCATCGGTGGTCACTGCACGCAGCGCCAGCACCTGTGCATAGGTCCGGCCGTCCCCCATCACGCCCACGCTGCGCACGGGCAGGAGCGCCGCAAATGCCTGGGCCGTCTGGTGATAGCAGCCGGCGGCGTGCAGCTCTTCCAGGAAAATGGCGTCTGCCTCTTGCAGCGTCGCCACGCGCTCGCGGGTGATCTCCCCGATGATGCGGACCGCCAGCCCAGGGCCGGGGAAGGGATGCCGCCAGATGAGCGCCTCCGGAAGCCCCAAGGCCAATCCTACCTGGCGGACTTCATCCTTGAAGAGTTCGCGGAGAGGCTCGACCAATGCCAGATCCATCTTCTCCGGCAGTCCCCCTACGTTGTGGTGGCTCTTGATGCGCTGTGCCGTTGCACTCCCCGCGCTCTCGATGACATCGGGGTAGATCGTCCCCTGCGCCAGGAAGCGCGCTCCTTGCAGCTTCCGCGCCTCTTCCTCGAAGATTCGCACGAATTGCTCTCCGATGATGTGGCGCTTCTTCTCCGGCTCCTCGACCCCCTGGAGGGCGTCGAGAAAGCGGTCGGCCGCATCTACGACGACCAGGCGCATCCCCAGGGCCTGCTGGAATGTGGCTCCGACCTGGGCGGCTTCGTCCTTGCGCAGCAGGCCGGTATCCACGAAGATGCAGGTAAGCTGCTCTCTCACCGCGCGATGGACCAGCGCGGCGGTCACGGCGCTGTCCACGCCGCCGCTTAGCCCACAGACCACACCCGCCGACCCGACCTGCTCGCGGATGCGCTGCACGGTCGCTTCGATAAAGGTTTCCGGTGTCCACGTGCCGGTGCACCCGCAGAGGTCGAAGATGAAATGCTGCAGGATGGGCTTCCCTTGGGGGGTATGGGCCACTTCGGGATGGAATTGCAGGCCGTAGAGCCGGCGCTCGGGATCCCCGATAGCGGCCAGCAGGCCGCTGCTGCTGTGTCCCATGACGGCAAACCCGGACGGCGGCGTTTCGACCCGGTCGCCGTGGCTCATCCAGACGGGCAGCGCTGCGGGGAGCCCGGCGAACAGCGACGACGTCGTATCCACGGTGACCTCTGCCGGGCCGTATTCGCGTTTGGTGCCGGGGATCACGGTGCCGCCCAGCGCTTGTGTGAGCAACTGCATGCCGTAACAGATCCCCAGGACGGGGACCTTCAGGTCGAGGACGTACTCCGGCAGCGTGGGCGCACCTTCATCATACACGCTGTTGGGGCCGCCGGAGAGGATGATGCCGCGTGGCGCAAGGGCCAGGATCTTCTCCGCCGGCGCGTTCCACGGGAGGATCTCCGCGTAGACCCGCAGCTCACGGACCCGCCGGGCAATGAGCTGTGTGTACTGTGAGCCGTAGTCCAGGACGAGGATGGTCTCGCGCTCTGGCATGGGGCTACTCCGCGAAGACGATGGTGCCGTCGTCGTGCAGCGCGTCGATGATGACGAGCGACTCGACGGGGACGGCCAGATCGGCCAGCGCTTCGCGTCCCCCCTCGAAGCTCTTTTCGACGAGGGTGCCGATGCCTACCAGTACGGCCCCGGCATGGATGACCAACCGCGCCAGCGCAGCCAGCGTCTGCCCGCTTGCCAGGAAGTCATCGATGATCAACACCCGGTCGGTGGGCAGCACAAATTCCGAGGAGACCATCAGCGAGACGTCCCCGCCTTTGGTGTGCGACGGGGCATGCTCGACGAGCGTGGGCTCCTTCATCGTGACCGGCTTGTGCTTGCGGGCAAAGACCAGGGGAACTCCCAGCGCGTAAGCGGTGGTCAAGGCGGGGATGATCCCGGAGACCTCTGCCGTGAGCACGCGGGTGGGCCGCAGCGAGCGGAAGCGGCGGGCAAACTCCTCGCCCGCTTGCAACATGACGGCTGCATCGACCTGGTGGTTGATCACACTGTCGATCTTGAGGATGCCGTTGCCCAGATACTTCCCTTCTTTTCTGATAAGTTCCTTCAATAGCTCCATGATAAGTTCGAACCTCCTCCCTGGATGATATTACTTGAGCTGCATCTCCCGCGCCGTCCGGAGTGCTGTTTCAGCACGGGCGCGGAGTTCTGCCGGACTTCCGGGGTTGCATGCCAGATGGGCCTCTTGCGCGGCGAGCGCGGTGGCGACGGCGATGTGCACGGGCACATCCGTTTCATCGAGGGTGGGGAGGATGTGATCCTCGCGCAGCCCGCGAAGCTCTGCACAGCGGCCCAACTCTAAGGCCGCCGCGACTGCCATTGCATCGGTAATGGCCCGAGCCTGCACATCCAGCACCCCGCGGAAAATGCCAGGGAAGGCCAGCGCGTTGTTCACCTGGTTGGGGAAATCGCTGCGGCCTGTGCCGACGATACGCGCCCCGGCAGCTTTTGCTTTCTCCGGGTGGATCTCGGGCACCGGGTTGGCCCCGGCAATCACGATCGCGTCGCGCGCCATCGTCGTGATCCATTCGGGGGCGATCACGTCCGGCCCGGGACGGCTGAAGGCGATGAGCAAATCCGCTCCCCGGATGGCGTCTGCCGCGTTGCCGACAAGGGCCTCCGCGTTGCTCTCCTGGCAGATAGCCCACTGCGGCGCGATGGCGGCCTGGGCTTCCAGGTCGTGGCGGTGACGGTGCAGCGTGCCGCATTCGTCGCAGACCACGATCGCGGCAGGATCGGCCCCGGCGGCTTTTAGCAGGCGGTAATTGGCCACATTGGCCGCGCCCATGCCGATCATGGCGATCTTGACCCCGGACAGCGGCTTATTCACTACCTTGAGGGCGTTCAAAACGGCGGCCAGGACGACGGTCGCAGTCCCCTGTTGGTCATCGTGCCATACGGGGATCTGCATGGCGGTGCGGAGGTGGTCCAGAATCCCGAAGCATTTCGGTTGCGCGATGTCTTCAAGGTTGATGCCTCCGAAGGAGGGCTCGAGCGCTTTGACAACGGTCATGAAGGTTTCCGGGTCTCGGGCATCGAGCACCAGCGGGACGGCATCTACCCCGCCGAGGAGCTTGAAGATGAGCGCTTTCCCCTCCATGACGGGGAGTCCCGCTTCCGGGCCGATGTCCCCCAGTCCCAGGACGCGCGTCCCGTCGGAGACGATGGCGATGGTATTGCCGCGGTTGGTCAGCTCCCAGACCTGCGCCGGCTCTGCCTGGATGGCGCGGCAGGGGTCTGCAACGCCGGGGGTATACCAGGTCGAGAAATCTTCCAGCGTGCGCACCGGGACTTTAGGT
>JAVEWB010000160.1:0-5636 GCA_034004765.1 Anaerolineae bacterium | reverse complement strand
GCACCAGATCCGGCTTTAGCTCGTGGGTAAGTGTAACAGCTTCGGGGCCATCGAAAGCACTTCCGGCAACCTCATATCCCAGATTGGCGAGCTGGCTCTGTACAAGCGTATTCACAATGGCCTCATCGTCAACGACGAGAATGCGAATGGATTGATTGGCGTTTGACTGCATGATTTGTGTCTCCTTCAGGCTTTAGGTGGCGTGAGCGGCGCTAATTTGAATTGGATGGTAGCAACCGCGCCGGCGTCATTCTGTAGTGTAAACTGACCACGTAAGGGGCTCCGGACGTTCAATTTGATCAGGTACAGACCGACGTTCTCCCGCTGTCCACACAGGACATCCTCCGGCCAGCCGGGGCCATCATCGCGGAATTGGAGGGTGGCTTGATCATCCTGCGGCTCTTTGGTAATTTTTACGCGGATATACCCCTCGTTACGTTCTCTAAAGGCATATTTGATGCTGTTGGTCGTCAGTTCATTGACGATAATGGCCAGGCCTGTAGCTTGTTTGGGGGCGATCAAGATCGGCTCATCCGGCGGCGTGACCACGACCTTGATCTTGTGGCGGATAGGGGAGCCGCTCAAGGCCACGTGGATAATCTCTGTAACCAGTTTATCGATGGCCAGTGGCGACCACTGGGCGTCGGAGAGCATGTTGTGCACGGTGGTCATGCCCTGGATGCGGCTTTGCAGATCACGTAAACTGGCCCGGAAGTCGGCGGCCTCTTTGTAGGGCTGTTGTAGTTCCAATGCGAGGATGCCTAAGATAGCGGCCAGGTTGTTCTTCACGCGGTGGTTGGATTCATCCAGGAGCATGGCTTTGGTCTTGGCATCCAGTTGTGCCTGTTCATAGAGCCGAGCGTTCTCGATGGTGATAGCAGCGGTTGCGGCTAAGGGCTCTATCAGCTTTAGATCTGCTGTGCTGAATCGATTGACCTGCGTGTCGACAATTTGGATCACGCCGATGACATGTTGTTTGACGCGCAAGGGAATGCTGAGAATGGAACGCAGGGGGAGCTGTGTTTGTTGATCCACGCCTTTGAAGTGCCGCTGGTCGGCATCTACGTCGGGGACGACCAGGCTCTCCCCACGGCGTGCGACCCAACCGACCAGCCCCTCGCCGACAGGCATGCGCCAACCCCGCACGTACTCATTTTGAGCTCCTGTCGCTTGTCGGCAGACGAGCGTATCGGAATCGGGCTCAATGAGCCAGACGGAACAGGCCACGACGCCCAGAAGTCGTTGAACCTCTTCAAGGAGCGTGAACAGGACCTGGTCCAGATCGAGGGTTGTTGCCAGGGCCTGGCTCAGACGGCTGAAAAGCTCAAGCTCAAGGTGGCGCTGGTGGAGTGCGGTTTCGGCTTGCCGACGGGCCAGCGCATTGATGAAAACGTCTCCCACCAGTTTGAGGAGCCGGATATTCTCTTCCGTCCAGGATTTCTCGGCTTGCAGGACATCAACTCCAAAGAGTCCTGACAACTGGTTATTGATGACCAGCGGAATCGCAAGCCGCGAGCAAATCTTTTGGTTTTTCAGGAGCGCCTGTTCTTCAGCGGCCTCAGGCGGCAGCTCTGCAATCGCTGTTATGGAAAGCGGTTCACGGCGTGTGAGTTTCTCCAGTGACCAATGCGACAGGGCTTTATGGTTTTTAGCGTTTTGTGGGGAGGTGCCTGATCTGTACCAATCGAACTCCTGGCGAAAGGTCCTTTTGTCTTCATTGAACAGCCGGATGTAACTGTGATCGCCTCCTATGAACTCTCCTACTTCTTGCAGCGTGCGCGTGATCTCTTCTTCGAACTTCTCTATGCTGACATTGATGAAACGTGTCGAGATGGCGGCCGTCAGCTCTTCCATGGCCAGCCGCGCTTTCAGGCTTTCCTCGGCTCGCTTGCGCTGAGTCACGTCGACACCGATGCCCCAACTGTTCCATCCCGGGATGGGAAATTGTTTGGAGATATTCGACCAGGCAACGGTTCTTATGATGCCATCCTTGCAGGTGAAATCCCATTCGGTGTTACGAAAATCGTGCCTGGGGTGGATCAATCCGGCTTGCACTTTTTTACGGTAGGCGGGGTCCGGGCAGAGGGCCGATAGCGCATCCGGCTTGTGTACCATCTCGTCGGCGCTGTAACCGGTCACACGCTCGCTCTCGCGATTCCAGACAATGAGGGTCCCTTTTTCATCGAAGGCATCCATCATCACCGGCATGTTCTGGACCACCATTCGCAGGCGTTCCTCGCTCTCTTTGAGCACTTTTTCCGCCTCTTTGCGCTGGGTGATGTCGTGGATCACGGTTAGGACGCTTGTTACCCGCTCGCCCTCCATGATGGGGATTTTGCGCGTTTCTGTGGCAATCTCTTGATTGGCGACAAAACTGGTTTCCTCTGTCACCAGCATTGTCCCAGACTCGAACACCTGCTCGTATTCATCGCGCACGCTCGTGGGTAGGAAAGGAAAGACATCGAAGATGGTTTGCCCGATTGCGTTGTTGCTTAACCCCAGCGCCAGGCAGCGCTGTTTTAGCGTTGTGTTGGCAAGGATGAATTTGAGGTTCCGGTCGACGACGTGGATGATATCGCTCATGGCGTCAATCGTCAGGCGGTAGCGCGTTTCGGATTCTTTCAGGGTTTGCTCTGCGTGAACCCTCTCGGTGATATCGCGAATCAGCACAACCAATCGCCCTTCGGGTGTTTGGGGATCGCCTTTTGCTGCAATGGAAAGCTCGAACCAACCGGCAAGGACGGGTGTTTCCAGTGTGTAGACGGCACCGGTGACCTGCCCTAGTGTCGCAGCTTGTTCGATGGCGTGCATAATGGTCGCTGCCGCATCTTTGGGAAAGACGTGCTCGACCGTCTGGCCCAAGAATTCTTCCGGCGGGATGAAGTTTTTTTCTGAACGGGGTCCTCGAAAGTCGTAAATGTGTCCGTGGCGATCCACCTCGAAAAGCAGGTCGGGGAGGGCGTTCAGCGTTGCATTGAGCCGCTCATGGGCCTCGCGGAGTGCCTGCTCTGCTCGCTCGCGTTCTGCAATCTCGGCGCGGAGTGTCTTGTTTGTTTTCTCCAGCTCTTCGGTCCTCTGCGTAACCCTCTTCTCGAGTTGTTCATGGGCTTTTCTCAGCGCTTCTTCTGTCTGTTGGTGCTCGGTAATTTCCTGCTGGAGGCGTTCATTGGTGGCGAGGTAAGCGTTGGTGCGTTCCTGAACGCGTGCTTCCAGTTCATCTCTGGCTTGGGAGAGCTGCGCTTCTACCTGTTTCAGCGCCATCATATCGGCGAAGCGTGCCATCGCGATGGTAATCGCGCCCCTGAGTTCGTGGATTTTGGGCGGCTTCACCAGGTAAGCGCCTGCTCCGGCATGACTGGCGCGCTCGATGAGCCCCGGCATCTCGTGGCCTGTCAGGATCACCACCGGGGTGGGGCACGTTGTCTGGATCTTCTGGGTAGCCTCAAGGCCATCCATCGTCTTGAGTTCGATGTCCATGAGAATCACGTCGGGGTGGAGTGTTTCGGCCAGGGCGAGCGCTTGTGGGCCATCTTCTGTCTTGCCGACGATGTCGTAGCCGGCTTCCTCCAGAATGGCCTGGATCAGTTCGCGGATCAGCGCCTGGTCCTCGACGATCAATACACGGATCTTTTTTTCTTCGGCCATACTCTCCTGTCTTTTCCTTATCGTTCGGAGGAGATTCCTCCTCAAAGCAGGATGATGCTCTCTGACTATTATATACTGATATCTTCGCAAAAGGGAAAAAGGGTTGGAGGACACGCGTTTCAGTTCTGTAACAGTCGCGGGTTGAGCCTGTCGAGCTCCACAACTGTTTTGTCTTTGAGATGGATTGTTGGCTTTGATAGGCTCAGCCAACGGTGTCTTTGTTGGGGTGCGGTATTTGGAGGAGCGCGGTGAAACCATACCCCAGAAATACCGTATAATCTTTTGGGTGCGTTTCATTTTGGTCGGCAGAAGGTAGTTTCCATACCGCGCTTTGGAAGGGCCGTCGTGCTATAGAAAGCGCGGCTACCCTAACTCATTTGAAACGCACCCCGATCTTTTTATTGACGTTCGCCCGAGGTTGTTTATACTGATAGGTAGTTATACAAAGGGGGGGCCTATGGGAATGTTTCCACCGCCAGGTTTTGTCCCTGGGAAGTCTACTGTAGAGGGTATCGAGGTCTTTGTGCCTGCACCTGTGGAGGTCGAGGCGCGTAAGCCGGTGATGGATTTCAAGTGCCCCAACTGCGGCGCTACGACGGCTTACAGCGCTGCGGATGGAGGGCTGCGCTGCGAGCACTGCGGGTATTACGAAGCGCCCAAGCGGGAGATCGTGGGCAAAGGTGCCGAGGAATTCGAATTCAAGGTCGAGACGCTGGCGCTAGCGGCTCAGGGGTGGGGGCAGAGCCGACGTGAGCTGCAGTGCCAGAACTGCGGTGCAGCGACCTCTTTGCCCGATACGGCGCTGGCCTATACCTGTCCCTTCTGCGGCTCGAATAAGGTCATTCAACGTGAGGCTTCTCAGGATGTGCTCCGTCCGCGTTTCCTGGTGCCCTTTAGGGTGACGATAGAGAACTGCCTGGTTGCTGCGCGTCAGTGGTTGGGAAGCAGTTGGATGGTTCCGGTTGATTTACAGCGTCTGGCAGCGCTGGCGGGCTTTACCAGCATCTACATTCCCTTTTGGACCTTTGACGCCGTGGCCACTGCGGGGTGGAAAGCGGAGGTCGGACACACCGAGAGCGAACGGTATTACGATGATGGTGAATGGAAAACGCGAACACGAACGGTCTGGCGTTGGGAGTCGGGTAATGTGCGCCTCACCTTCGACGACGTGCTGACTGCCGGGACCGCACGTATCAGTCACGTGCTGCTGCCTCAGATCCAGGAGTATGACCTGCAGCAGCTTGTCCCTTATGAACCCTCCTACTTGGCGGGCCACCACGCGCAGGCATATGACATCCCGCTTGAGCCTGCCTGGGAGACGGCGCGTCAGCAGATGCGCGAGGAGACGCGGACTGCCTGTCACGATCAGGCGAGCACCTCACAGACTCGCAACTTCAGCATGAGTCTTGATTTCAGTGCTGAGAGCTGGCGCTACATCCTGCTGCCGGTTTATCTGACCGTGTATAAGTATCAGGATAAGGCCTATCAGGTGATCATCAACGGGCAAACCGGTGCGGTAGGGGGGCAGCGTCCTGTGGACTGGACCAAAGTCTGGTTGGTGCTGGCGGCCATTCTTGCCCCTGGCCTTCTCCTGTCCCTTGCGGGCCTGGTGACGTTCTTTACCGGTATCGGCGTTGTGGTGGCCATTGTGGGGTTTGTGCTGCTGATTGTGGGGCTGATCGTTGACGTCGTGCTCTTCAATACTGCGCAAGAATTGGATAAGGCTTGAGAGATGGAAACTAAAGAACGCACTGACATGGGCGAAACGGTCGAAGGGTGGGGAAAGAGCCTGCAGGCGGCGGTTTGTGAGAATTGCGACTGGCAGTACCTTCTGCCGGCGGGAGAGGCACTGCCACGCTGTCCGCATTGCTTCGGGGCGCAGCTTACGCCTTTGAGCGAGCATCTTGAGGGGCTGCCGTATCTTCGCCCGCCGGAGTTGATCGTCCCCTTTGCGCTTTCTGCGGAGATGCTGGCGCAGCGGGTGGCGGCCT
>JAVEWB010000159.1:0-5693 GCA_034004765.1 Anaerolineae bacterium | reverse complement strand
CATTATTGCCAAAGGACATTACAAGTATAGGCTGTCCCTGCAAAAAGGTCAATTTTCCAGGCCCGCGGTTCCCGAATTGGACGGGACGGAGCCCCGCAGCCATCCATTGAAATCTCGCCCCATCCATGATGCCACCAATCCTCATGGACTTCAAATAATTAAGCCAGTAATAGGCCACGCCCGGCAGCCCAGGGCTGAAGCCCCGGTCTGATACCCAAAACCCGCTGAAGCGGGTTGGGAACCGGTTTATGAACATCTGTCCGCCCGGCGATAAACCCTCCGCTGGCGCTCAGGGCAGGTCACCGGGCTACAGAGTCGCGCCCCATGAATAAGACTTTTAAGCCCGTTCAGTGCCCCAAAAGCTGGAACCACAGGAATGACGTAGAAATAGCACCTCGCTTATCGCGAATAGCCCCAAACGCGAGCACCCCATTCGTGTATTCGTGTCCCATTCGTGGTCGGCACACACTTTGCGGGCGGAGATCCGTTCCGGGCCCGCCCCACAGAATCTTCGCCCAAGAATCCCCCCACAAAAAGGTCAATTCCCTTTTTCGCGCCACGGCTCACGCTTCCCTCCTAATTCTTAATTCCTCATTCCTAATTCTTCATTCCCAACTCCCTGTATAATAGAAATAGCGATCACTCCTGTACCCGAAAGGAGGTCACGCCATGTATCGCTGGATAGCGCTGCTACTGGTGCTTTGCGCCTGCCTCCCCGCCTGTGCCCCACACCGTGTCGTCTCCACCGTCGCCCCCACCCCGACCGGCGACATCTACACCGCAAGGCGACTGGCCATGGTCGAGGAGACCATCGTCGCGCGCGGCGTCTCGGATCCCGAGGTCCTCCGCGCCATGCGCACCGTCCTCCGCCACCACTTCGTCCCCGAAGACTACCTGGATCAGGCCTACGCCGACCACCCGCTCCCCATCGGCTACGGCCAGACGATCTCGCAGCCCTTCATCGTCGCCTGGATGACGGAGCTGCTGGAGCTCCAGCCCGGTGAGAAGGTCCTGGAGATCGGCACCGGCTCCGGCTACCAGGCCGCCATCCTGGCCGAACTGGGCGACGTGGAGGTCTACAGCATCGAGATCGTCCCCGAGCTGGCCGAAGGAGCCCGCGCCACCTTGGACACCGAGGGCTACACGGAGGTGCAGGTCAAGGAGGGAGATGGCTACTACGGCTGGGAGGAGTACGCGCCCTTCGACGCCATCATCGTCACCGCCGCACCGGATCACCTGCCGCAGCCGCTCGTGGCACAGCTCGAAGAGGGCGGGCGGATCGTCATCCCCATCGGCCCGCCGGGCGGCTACCAATCGCTCTGGCGCTTCGTCGTCGAGGCCGACGGACTCAAGGCCTACAACTTAGGTGGCGTCTCCTTCGTCCCCTTCACAGGAGAGGGTGTCGAGGGAAACGAAGCTGCCCCCGCGCCCTGACAGCACACCCCAGGCCCCAGCGTAACAGAGCGCTCCTACGATCAGCACCCACCGGAAGCCCGCCGCCAGCGACAGCAGCGCCGCCAGCACCGACGCCACGACGGACGCCGCGCCGTTCACCCCCCACGCCCACGGGACGGCCTGCGGTGCGCGCGCATCCAGCCATCGCAGCCCCAACGGGAAGGGCATCCCCATTGCCATCCCCAAGGGCGATAGCGTGAGGATCGCCAGACAGAGCCGCGCCCCAAACGGCAGGGGCAGCGCCGCGGCAAAGAGCGGCGGGAGCAGCAAGCGCGTTGCCACTGCCAGCCCCGCCACCAGTCCCAACGCCAAACGCAGCGGGAGCCGTGGGGAGAGCAGGCTCCCGATCCCGGAGAAAAAGAGCAGGCTGAAGAGCACCGCCGTCATCGCGTAGGCCGGATGGCCCAGGAAGAGGATGAAGCACTGGATCAGCGGGATCTCGATGAAGAGATAGCCCAGCCCCAGCAGCGCGAAATAGAGCCCGACGCGCGCCATCGTCCCGCGTGCGCCGCGCAGCCGCTGCCGCGCACATCCCACCGCCCACGGCAGGAGCACGATCGGCGCCGCCAGCGCGAGCGCCAGCCCTAAGAAGGCCAACAGCACGAAGTAGCCCGCACCGCCGAAGGGCTGCCAGCTCTTCCCCAGCTCCGCCAGCACCTGCCCGGTCTGCGCGCTCTTGAAGAAGTGCCCGAAGAAAGGACGGTCATCCGTGGGCGGCGCGACGTCGAAGGGGTATGCCGCATACCACCCCTCCCGATCCGCGGCCTGCAGGAGGTCGGCAAACGTCTCGGCGTAGATCGACTGCTCCAGGACGTTGTAGCGATTGGTCTCCTCCGGGCGCAGGCCGGGGAGCGCCACGAGGTCGAACGCGCGGTCGGCGGCGAAGCTGCGGAGCGTTTCCAGCTCCCCGCCGGTGAAGGCCCCCTGTTTGACCAGCAGGGTCAGCCGCGCCGGATCGCCGCCGCTCGCCTCGACTGCCGCCACCGCCAGCGCATAGGCACGGAGCGACTCGCTGGGCGGCACCTGCAGCCAGCGGGTCACCACCAGCAGCCCGCCGGGCTTCTGGACGGCCAGGTCATCGCGGAAGGCCTCCACGGTGTAGCGGTAATCCTCCGCCAGACTGTAGGCCCCCGAGCGGATGGGGTGGTAGGGCGTCGTCAGCGCCAACACCACGACGTCATAGCGCGCGGGGGTGCAGCGGACGAAGCTGCGCGGCTCCTCGATAGCGGGCGTGACCTGCAGCGCGGTATAGATCTCCCCCGCGGCCTCGACGATGAGCGGGTTGGCCTCGACGGCGGTCACCTGCGCTGCCCCTTGCGCCAGCGCGGTCCACACCTCCAGCCCGCCCCGCGGCTCGAGCACCAGCACCTCCGCCTCGGGCCGCAGCGCGTACGCCGCGGCGGTGGGAAGGTACGCCGTAAAGGCCAGGGTAGAGGACGCGGCGTCCTGCGATAGAATCGCGGGGGAAAGCTGCAGCACGGGGCTCAGGTCGTCGCCATCGACGAACAGCCCCTGCTGCGCGGGCAGCGGGCCCAGGTAGCGGTAGCTGAGCCCGGGCAGCGAGCGGATCCCCCCGCTCTTCACGAGGTCGATCCGTGAGAAGCTGTTCCACCGCTGTGAGGCGATCCGCGCACCGGGGAACTGCAGCGCGTAGCTGAGCCCCTTGTAGGGGGAGAGACGCAGCGTGAAAAAGTCGGGGGACCACCCGACCACCACCCCGCAGCCCACCAGCCAGGCCAGCGCCGCGATCCGCAGCCGCGCACTGCCCCGCTCCGCCAGCGCAAAGGAGAGCGCGCTCACGCCGCCCAGCGCCCCGCTGAGCAGGATCACGCCCTCCCCGCCGCCCCACACGGGGGCCAGCAGCGCCAGAAGACAGCCCGCCGCCGATCCCGCCAGGTTGAGCGCATAGAGCGTGGTGGTCTGCTCCGGCCAGCGCACGAAGAGCATCCCGACCGCCGCGCCGCTGCAGAAGAAGGGCAGCGCCAGCACCAACGAGTGCAGCACTAAGATGCCCACCTGCCGCGGATCCCAGGCGATGCTGAACGAGTCGAAGGGCAGGACGTTGGTCAGCAGGTACGCGGCCACGCTACCGACCCCATACCCCAGCGCGATCAGTGCCAGCGCAGCCTGCGGCCGCCGCGCGCCCCATTGGGGGAAGAGCGCCAGCAGCATCCCGCTCGCGCCGAAGCCGACCATTGCCAGGCTGATGATCATGAAGGCGAAATGATAGAACTGTGCAACGGAGAAAAGGCGGGTCAGGTGAATTTCGAAGAGCAGCGTCGCCGCGGCGAGCGTCAGGAGCCCCGCGCTCACCCCGGGCGGGGGCATCCACTTGAAGGCACCGCCAGGTTTGGACATCAATACCTACAGGTGCAACGCACTTCGGAAAGTGCGTTGCACCTTAAGATGGGAGCTTACAACTGGCCGCAGTCGCTGATGGAGATCTTCTTCGAGGTCCGGCCACTCTGTGATCCCAGCGCCTCGACCACTCGGACCACGTCCATCCCCTCGGTCACCAACCCGAAGACGACGTGCTTGCCGTCGAGCCAGTCGGTCTTGACCGTGGTGATGAAGAACTGCGAGCCGTTCGTGCCGGGGCCGGCATTCGCCATCGAGACGACGCCCGGCCCGGTGTGCTTGAGCTGGAAGTTCTCGTCCGCGAATTTCTCGCCGTAGATCGACTTGCCGCCCGTCCCGTTGAAGTTGGTGAAATCGCCGCCCTGGAGCATGAAATTGGGGATGACCCGGTGGAAGATGCTCCCCTTGTAGCCAAAGCCCTTCTCGCCGGTACACAGCGCGCGGAAATTCTCGGCGGTCTTGGGGACCACGTCCGTGCGCAACTCGATCACGATACGGCCCAACGCCTGGCCGTCTGCCTCAACATCAAAGAAAACCCGTGGAAGCTCTGTCATATCCGTCTCCTCTCCTCACTATAAGGTACGGCTAAGTATAAGCGCGGTTGGGGTAAAGGTCAATTTAAATCAGCCTCTCCGCAATCTCCTCGACCCGGGTGAAAAGCTCCGTCGGGCCATGCGCCCGGAGGGAGTCGGCGCTGTTGTACCCCCACGACACCGCGCCGAAGGCAATAGCAACCTTCTTCGTCGCCTTGAGATCGCGAATCTCATCCCCGATGTAAATGGCGTCATCGTGTGAAATGCCGCTCTTGCTGAGGATTTTCTTGAATCGCGACGGTTTGCCGAACATCGGCACGCTGCATTCGTAATAGTGGATCAACGCCGCGCTCTCCGGCCCCAGGACGCGGCGGACATTCTCGCTGGAATTCGAACTCACCACGGCCAACGTGGCCCCTTGCTCCGATAACTGCCGCAGAACGCCGCCGATGCCATCGAACAGCCCCACCTGATGAATGTTTTCGGTCATCAGCCCCCGCGTATAAGCAGCGATCAGCGGCACCTTCCATAAAGGCACCTCCAGGTACTCGATCACCTTTCGTACGTCGTACCCCTTGAGCATCTCATACTCGCGCTCGTCGATGTGCCTGATGCCGTATTTGTCCGCGATCTGGTTCGCAATCCCTACGAACCAGGAAAACGTATCCGCTAAAGTGCCATCGAAATCGAAAATCACAAGACTATATTTCATACCCATCCATTCCCTTTATCTGATCCAACTTCCGTCTTGCCTTGAATTATAACGCACCTGCGCGACTTGTGGAATATGGAAAAGGGGATTGGCGCGCGGCTTCACCGCGCGCCAATCCCCTCAAATACCCTCTGCGCCAGAGCGCTGGTCGAATGTTACCTACTGATAGCGCTGCATGCCCTGTCCGGCCCACATCGGGCGGCCCGTCTCGTCCCGCAGCACCAGCGTCTCGCCGGTTGTACGGTTCTCGATCGTCCCGGCCTTGAACTCGCCATCCTCGTAGAAACCGGTCACCACGACCTCGTCTCCTACCTTCAACGTGAACCCAGCCTGCTCACGGTACCAGGACTGTCCCAGCCCCACCAGGACTGCGCCTTCGGAAGTCTGCATCGTCACGTCCGTATCCACGACCGTCACCTTGCCCTCGAGCGTCTGCCACTCGCCGGCGTGATCGGTGGTACCCACCGGGTTGAAAGGACCGCGCATCCCCTGAGCTTGCTGGCCGTTAGAGCGAAGCCCCTGCTCAGTGCGCTCTTGGTTGAAGCCGCCGCCCTGCATCCCACGCTGTCCGGTCGCGCCAGATCCGGTGCATCCGTTCACACAGTTATCCGCAGCCCGATCCCCATATCCGGCCC
>JAVEWB010000158.1:0-5693 GCA_034004765.1 Anaerolineae bacterium | reverse complement strand
GACCCGTGTCGGCTTGCTGGGCACCCGCTTCACGATGGAGAAGCCTTTTTACCAGGAAGCCCTGGCCCGCCGCGGTATTACGGTCCTGACGCCGGATGCCGAGGACCGCGCGTATGTGCATCGGGTGATCTACGAGGAATTGGTGGCCGGGCAGATCCTGGACGCATCGCGTGCCGGCTATCAGCGCGTCGTGGAGAAGCTCGTGGCCCGCGGCGCGGAGGGGATCATCCTGGGCTGCACGGAGATCCCGCTGTTGATCACCGCGGCGGACGTTGCGGTGCCACTTTTCGATACGACGCGTCTCCATGCCGAGGCCGCGCTGCAGTACGCGCTCGAATAGACTGAAGAGGCAGCCTCTTCCTGGGGGCAAAAAATGCTCACCACCCTCGAGACGGGGGTGGTGAGCATAACATGAAAAGACAGTCCTCTTGAAACTCTGCGCTCTCCGTGTGCTCGGCGGTGAGTCCCTCTTTACTTCTTCTGCTTGCTGTGTCCCCCTTTTTCGTAGGGCCGCAGCACAATACGGACAGGGGTCCCGGGGAAGGGGTAAACCGCGCGGATGCAGTTCTCCAGATAGCGATGGTAGGAGAAATGCATCAACTGTGGGTCGTTGACGAACAGGACGAAGGTAGGGGGCGCGACCGCTGCCTGCGTCGCATAATAAAGCCTCAGCTTGCGCCCGAATTTGCTGGGCGGTGAGTGTTTGAGAATAGCGTTCTGGAACATATCATTGAGCGGCCCATTGGGGATGCGCTGATAGCGGGCTTGCATCACTTCCAACGCCGTAGGAATGACGCGGTTGACCCGCATCCCGGTCAGTGCGGAGATGAAGAGTATGGGGACGTAAGGCATGAACTTGAGGTCGTCGCGGACCTGCTCCTCGCGCAAGGCTTTGTCGTGTTTGACCTCGTCGGAAACCGCATCCCATTTATTGATCAGCGCGACCACGCTGACGCCCTGCTCGGCAATGATCCCGGCAATGTGGGCATCCTGGGCGGTGTTCCCTTCTACGGCGTCCAACAGCAGCAGCGCCACATCGGCCCGCTCGGTGGCCTTTAGTGCCCGCAGCACACTGTATTTCTCCACGCCCGGTTCGATCTTTCCCCGTCGGCGGATGCCCGCGGTATCGATCAGGATGAGCGGCTGCCCTTCCCACGTCAGAACGGTATCCAGCGCGTCGCGGGTCGTCCCTGAGACCGGGCTGACGATGGCGCGTTCTTCGCCCAGCAGTCGGTTCAGGAGCGAGGATTTCCCCACGTTGGGGCGGCCCAGGATGGCGATCCGGGGCATCTCTTCGTCAAACTCCTCTTCGGGAGGCTCTTGGGGGAGCAATTCGACGACCTCATCTAACAGGTCGGCAACGCCTTTGCCGTGAATGGCTGAGATGGAATGCACGTCCCCCAGACCAAGTTCGTAGAACTCCACAGCCTCCAGCTCTCTGCGCTCGTTATCGGCCTTGTTGGCAACAAGCAGGACAGGCTTATTGCTCCGGCGTAACAGCTCCGCGATCTCCCGGTCTGCGCCGGTAAGCCCGGTAATGGCATCGGTGAGAAACAGGATCAGGTCCGCTTCTTCGATGGCCAGCTCGGCCTGTGCGCGGATGAGTGGAATGAACTGCGCGGAATCCTCCAGCAGTGGGATCGCCGGACCCGGTCGCCGTCCTTCGGTTACAGCGTCAGGGAGAATCTCGATCCCGCCCGTGTCCACGACGGTAAAAGTACGATCGTTCCATTCCGCTTCGTCGATGATGCGGTCCCGGGTGGTCCCCGGGATGTCGCTGACCACAGCGCGGCGTGTGCCGACGATGCGGTTGAAAAGCGTGGATTTGCCTACATTCGGTCGCCCCACGATGGCGACATATGACTTTACCATGTTTCCCCCTGAACTGATGCCGATACGCTGCTAATACAGCCGTCATTATACCATGACCGGGGAAGACTTCACCTTCCGTCCCCTGTCATTCCAGCAGCTTGGGGAACTGCCATCTGGGACCGCGGGCATCTTGCCCGCTCCGCTACGGTCTGTAGGGGTGAGACCGGAACGGATGCTCACCCGTCACGGATACGAAAATGGGCGGGGACAGAGGCCCGCCCCTACAGCCGACTGCGAATGGCGGCAGTGTTGCTGGGAGCGCCGAGCGCCAGCTCGGCCTATTTTCGACTGCCTGCCGACCACGAATGGGACACGAAACCACGAATGGCAGTGTGCTGGATTGGGCCGTTCGTTTATCCGTGCTGGGCCGTGGTTGGCTTATCGGCGTTCCTGTTACCCGCGGATGACGTGTAGAGCCTCGAATGGGAGCATTCATTCGTGTATTCGTGTTAGATTCGTGGTCGGCTTAGATATTGGCGGAGGAGAAGAGAATCTCCCTTCCACCGTTTTCCAATTCGGTTGGGCAGATCGACTTATACTTTCGCCAACACGGCCACCCGCGACTGTTGCGTAGAGCCTCGAATGGGAACTTCATTCGTGTATTCGTGTCTTATTCGTGGTCGGCTTTCCTACGGGAAGCGGGAGTGAAGGGGCCTTGTATTCCTACCCTCTCGGACGATACATAAAGCCCCGAATGAGAGCTTCTCATTCGGGGCTTCGTATCAGATCTGCCTGACCCGAAGCTATTCTTCCTGCGGCTCGATGGCCGGCAGCAGGAAGGTGAAGATGCTTCCCTTCCCCGGCCGGCTGTCGACCCAGATGCGCCCCTTGTGCTTCTCGATGACCGATTTCACGATGGCCAGACCCAGGCCTGTCCCTCGGATATTCTCGGTCTCAGGGGTTTGCACGCGGTGGAAACGTTCGAAAATGTGAGGCTGTTCCTCCACCGGGATGCCAAGGCCGTTGTCGGCCACGCTGACGAAGACGTGCTCATCGTCCAGCCGCGCTTCGACCTTGATCCATCCGCCGGGCAAGTTGTACTTGATCGCGTTGCTGATCAGATTGTTCAAGACCTGTCTGAGACGGCTTGCATTTCCCATGACCCACAGCGATTCTGCGCAAGCTTCGCAGGTTACGGAAATCTCGGAAAGCTTTGCCGTATCGACGGCAATGGCGACCGCCTGCGTCAGCAGCGGATTCAATTGTAGCGGCCGCATTTCCAGCTCGAACCCTGCCTCGATCCGCCCGATGTCCAGCAAATCGGAGATCAGATCGGTGATGTGCGACAGGCTGCCCATCGCCTTTTTGATGAAATCGCGCTGCATATCGTTGATGGGGCCTGCTCGATCCAGCAGCTCGACGTATCCCTGGATGGTGGTCAGCGGCGTGCGCAGATCGTGCGAAACCGTGGAGACGAACTCGGACTTCAGGCGATCTAACTCCTTGAGCTTGCTGATGTCCTGCATCACAACCACCCGCCCCAGCTTCTCGATGACCGTAAGCTGCGCATTGAAGATGCGCTCGTCGTCCATGTACACTTCTGTGTGCATCCGGCCGGGCACGTTCTTGGTTTCGTCGAAGAACTCGAGCACCCTGGGGTGGCTGACCACTTCGGCAATCGGGCGCCCCTCTGCCTCGGGCGGGATACCCAGAAGCTCTCCGGCACTCTGGCTCCAGAGCAGCAGGCAGTTCTGGTGATCCGTCACCAGAATCACTTCGGTGGCATGTTCCAGGATGGTGCGGATGCGCGAGCGCTCTGCCTCCACGTCGGAGAACAGGCGGGCATTTTCCACGGCAATGGCAGCGAAATCCGCCAGTGAGGAGAGGGCGAAGATGTGTCCTTCGGAGAACCCTTTGTCCTGGGCGCGATTGACGACCCCCAAGACGCCGATGTTGCCGCGCCCGGGAGCATGGAGCGGGATGTACAGCAGGGCGCGTACCAGGTAGCCGGTGGCGATCTTCGTCTCTCGTTGGAGCATCACGGGGCGTCCTGACTCGATGACGCGCCAGGCGATGCTGTCCGAAGCCTCGACGTTGAAACGCTTGGTGACATTCTCCTGCATGTTCTGGGAGACGCGCAGGAAGAGGTGCTCCCCTTCACGGAGCAGGATGAAGCCTTCTTCGGCGCGCGTGAGATTGACGGCCGCGTTCATGATGCGCGACAGGACCTCTTCCAATTCGAGCGAGGATGCCACGGATTTGCCGATCGTGTAGATGACGTTGATCTCCTGCAGCCGCTGGTTGAGCTGCTGGTTGGCCTGCTGCAGCGTCGCCTGGATGCGCCGACTGCTCGGGTGCTCTTGAGCATGGGCTAAGGCCGCGGCGATGAACGTGCGATTTTCCTGGGTGGTGAAGGGCGGGATCAGAACGCCGACAATTTCCAGATGCGAGAGAAAGGTATTGACAATATCCATCGCGCCCGCGTTGGGCAGCAGAAAGATCACGGGAATCTGAGCGATCGGTTTGATCCGGGGGTCCGAAGGCTGGAGTTTTTTGAGTAGTGCGCTATCCAGGAAGACCGCGGTGATCGCTTTGCTCTGGACCGGATCGGATTCCAGTTGTGCCAGCGTGGTATACGGTTCCAGGACGTGTTCTGGCGGCAGGAGTGTGCGCACTGCCTGGGCAAGTGACGGATCTTCGGTTAAAATCATTACCCGGAATAGAGCCATAACCACACCTTTTTATCTTTTGTGGACGCACAACCTAGCAATAACCTGTGCAAATCACCGCATACTCTTACATCGAAGCGATACTTTATCATAACTCAAATTGTGCAAGGATGCAAATGCAAATTTGGAAACAGACCGCACAACTTTCGCTGAAGGATCTCGTACTATATAGTAAAATGGGCCTGATGACCTGTACTGAAAGGAGTCGAAAATGAAACTGTTCATCCGTTGGGCGATTAGCGCCTTTTCGCTGTTTGTGGCTGCCTGGCTCGTACCGGGGATCCTGGTGGAGGCGGACGGGTGGGGCGTGTATGTGGTGATGGCATTGATCCTGGGGCTGGTGAATGCCTTCATCCGTCCGCTTTTGAAAATGTTGACCTGTCCCTTCATCATCCTCACGCTGGGGCTTTTCACGATGGTGATCAACGGGGTCTCACTGTGGATCGCCTCGTGGCTGGCCGCCCACGTCTTTGGGGTTGGGTTCTACATCACCGATTTCTGGTCCGCATTCTTGGGCGCGCTGATCGTTAGTGTGGTCAGCGTGGTCCTGAATGCTTTCGTCAAGGATGACGACGAGTAAGCGATTTTCCCTCGACTGGCCACAGCCCCCGGTTCTGCCGGGGGCTGTGGCATTTTGATTGCTCTTTATGCCGATATGGCTATACTCCGCTGTAGGATAAGCCGCTGGCTTGTCTATGCTGGGTTGAACTTGATGTGAAGGGAGAGTCGCCTTGGATTGGCAAATTCCTTACTTGACCACAGGCCTTCCGGGGATCGGCGGACAGATGCGCACGGTGCCGGAGGATTTCATCGTTGAGGAAGTGCCGTTGTATGAGCCCTGCGATGAGGGGGAGCACACGTTCTTCTCTGTTGAGAAGCGCGGGATGTCCACACCGGTCCTGGTGCAGAAGCTGGCGCGGGCTCTGGATGTGCCGCCGACCACCATCAGTTATGCCGGGATGAAGGACACCTACGCGGTGGCGCGTCAGACGCTCTGTGTCCACGCGGTCCCTCCTGAGCAGATCATGGGGATGACGCTGGAGGACGTGCGCGTGCTGTGGGCCCGGCGCCATACCAATAAACTGCGCATCGGCCACTTGCGGGGCAACCGCTTTACCCTGCGCATCCGTAATATTTGTCCGGAAGCAGAGG
>JAVEWB010000157.1:0-5706 GCA_034004765.1 Anaerolineae bacterium | reverse complement strand
GGTGGGGATGCCGGGGATACCACGTGATCCGCCGTTGACCTTCTCCAGGTTTTCGATGATCAGGCGGACGGCTTCTGCGAAGCCCAGTGTAGCGATGGCGAAGTAGTCGCCCTTCAACTTGAGGGTCGGATACCCCAGGGGAATGCTCACCAGCAGTGCGGCCAGGGCTCCTGCGGCCAGGGCCACAGGGAAGGGCGCACCATAACTAACGGTCAGGATGGTGGAGACGTAAGCACCTACCGCCATGAACCCGGCCTGCCCAAAGCAAAAGGAGCCGGTAAAGCCGGTCAGCAGGGAGAGGCCTAAGACGGCGAGCAGGTTCACACAGGTCAAAATGATGACACCAGCATAATATCCAGACATGGTTTTCTCCTTCCCTATGCCTCAGGCCTTTTCCTGCGTCAGGGTTCCCAGAAGACCTGCGGGCCGAAGGATGATGATGAGGATCATGAGCGTGTAGGAAAACAGATCGCGGAACTCCGAAGAGACAAAGGCTGCGGCAAAGGTCTCGGTGACGCCCAGGACAAAGGCACCCAACACCGCACCGGGCAGGCTGCCCAGTCCGCCGACCACCGCCGCGATAAAGGCTTTGATCGTGAGCGTCCCCATCCACGGGTAGACGGTGTACTTCATGCCGAAGAGCACGCCGCCGATCCCTGCCGTCCCGCCGGCCAGCATGAAGACGATGGCCACGATCAGGTCGGGATTGATGCCCATCAGGCTGGCAACGGTCATGTTGTAAGAGGCAGCCCGGATGCCACTGCCTAGCTTGGTTTTGTACACCAACCATGTCAGCAGGGCCAGGGAGATAGCGGTGATCACGAAGATCATCACGTCGAGGCGTCCGATGCTCAGTGCTCCCAATGCATAGGGTGTAATCGGTAAAACATCAGGATAAGTACGGAAGTTGGGCCCAATGGTCACGATGGTGAAGTTTTGCAGGAAAATGGAAAGCCCCATTGCCGAGATCATGAAATAAAGCAGCGGGGCGTGGCGCACCCGCAGGGCACGGTAACCGATTTTCTCCATCAGAATGGCTAAGAGGCCGGCGCCGATCACGGCCATGCCGATGGCGACCGCAAAGGGGACCTTCAGCAGCGTCAGCGCAAAGAATCCGATATACGAGCCCAACATGAGGATTTCACCGTGGGCAAAATTGGAGAAGTTCAGGACGCTGTAGACGAGTGAATAGCCTACTGCGATCAGGGCGTAGACTGCGCCGATGGAAATTCCGTTGATCAATTGCTGTAAAATCATGGTCATTGTAAATGGCCTCCATGAATACTGGAACAGGGGAAGGGTGAATGACCCTTCCCCTGTGGGCCTGTACGGTGTTACTGCATGGGCTCGAATTGCTTGAAGAACTGGAACTTGCCGTCCTTGATCTCGATGATAACGGCGGCCTTGCCCATGGGGTTGTGGGTTTCCGGATCGATATTGATGGTGCCGGAGAAGCCCTCTACACCCTTTAGGGTATGCAGCGCGTCGCGGATGGCCTGCGGTTCGCTGGAATTGGCATTCTCGATCGCGGCCTTGATCATCATCATGGCGTCGTGGGACATGAGCGAGTTGATCTCGATGTCGCTCCCGAAGCGCTCCTTGAACTGCTCACGCCATTCCTGAACATTCGGTGCATCGACATCGGCGTGATTGATGAAGTAGGAGCCTTCGACTGCATCGGCAGCCATTTCCAGCAGCGCGGTGGAGGGCCAGCCATCGCCGCCCAACATGGTGGCGGTGATGCCCAGTTCACGGGCCTGCTTG
Organism: Anaerolineae bacterium; assembly: GCA_034004765.1. Classification (GTDB taxonomy): domain Bacteria; phylum Chloroflexota; class Anaerolineae; order B4-G1; family SLSP01; genus JAVEWB01. The sequence continues at coordinate 3,942 of JAVEWB010000157.1, read as the reverse complement.
GCCGCCAGCGCAACTTCCTTATAGAGGAAGGGCATGACGATGACATCAGGATTCGAATCTTTGATTGTGGTGAGCTGTGCGCGGAAGTCCACGTCACCGGTCTTGAAGGCCTCATCCGCTACGATCTCGCCGCCCAAATCGGTCCACGCCTGGGTGAAGAAGTCCCGGACGCCGACGGAGTAGTCGGAGCTAATTTCGTAGAGCACGGCAGCCTTTTTGGCTCCCAGATCATCCCAGGCAAAACGGGCGGTCACATCGCCGGAGTAGGGATCGATGAAGCAGACGCGGAAGGTGTACTCCATCAGCTTGCCCTCTTCGGGGACGGTGACACGCGGGTTGGTGGCGAAGGTGCTGATAACGGGGACTTTGCCCTCTTCGGCTACGGGGGCTACGGCAATGTTGCGGCCGCTGCTGTTGCAGCCGATGATGGCGGATACCTTGTCCTCGTTGATGAGTCGCTTGACGACGTTGACGGCCTCAAGCTGATCACCCTTATCGTCGTAGATGACGAGTTCGACGGGCTTACCCAGAATGCCGCCGGCGGCATTGATCTGTTCCACGGTGAGGATCAGGCCATCGCGGTCAGCCTGGCCCCATACGGCCTGGTCGCCGGAGAGCGCGCCGAAAAACCCGATTTTGATGGTCTCTTCTTTAGCCTGCTGCTGGCAGCCAGTGAAACCGAACACGAGCATCAGGACCAATGCACTTAACACCAGTTTCTTGAACATGTTTCTCCTCCGTTGTGTAAGAATGAACCTCTGAAAACGACACCATTGAAAATTCACGTAATTCTCTGTTTTGTATGCGATTCTTCCTGATACCCCCTTTCCAGGCCATGACGCAGCCTGCAATTTGTGTGTTCAGCAGTTGCCTGCAAGAACCCCAAAGATGAAGGCACTCCATTGAGTGCTGTGGATTGCAGTCCTTTGCTCACGGAGCTTTTCCGGCTCATGAGAGCAGGAAGCCCTCCGGGAAGGGATCACTGGGATCGACAAAGAAACGGTTGATGCCGGTGACGTGGGCGCTGCCCTTTATCTGCGGGATGATAGCAGGGAAATCTCCGACCCGCGTTTCCTCTAGGATTTGTCCTTCGAAGGTCGTCCCTAAGATGCCGGCATTGATGAAAGGCTGACCGACGGCCAGTTCGCCCCGGCGGTGGAGCAGCGCCATCTTGGCGCAGGTCCCGGTCCCGCAGGGAGAGCGATCCACGTGTGCTTCACCGTAGACGACCGCATTCCGTCCGCGGTGCGCTGTATGGCCTGTGGGATCGAAAAATTCCGCCACGTCCACGGTGGTGATGTGGGGTTGTGTCGGATGCTGCGTGGGGATCTGCTGGTTGGCAGCCTCGATGACGGCCATGCCGATGGCGGCCAGTTGGTTGGCATTGGCCGGGATAAGCTCCAGCCCGATTTGCTCTGCAGAGACCATGGCGAAGAATCCGCCGGCAAAGGAGATGTCCACCTGAAGCCGGCCTACCCCGGAGACATCCAGCGGCTGATCCAGCAGGTAGGCGAAGCAGGGGACGGCGGTGATCGCGACCGAGGTGACTTTCTTCCCTTCGATGTGTGCGACCGTGCGCATGGGGCCCACCGGCGTATCGACGGTCACCACCGTCTCCGGTGCTGAACCTTCGATGATGCCGGCCTCGATAAGTGAAGTCACGGCACCGATGGTGCCGTGACCGCATAAGTAGGGATAGCGTCGCGCATCCATGTAAATCAAGCCAAAGGCAGCGCCCTCGGTGACGGGCTCGGTGACCACAGCAGCCAGGATGTCCCGATGGCCCCGCGGCTCTTGGGAAACTAACAGACGAACGGAATCCATGTCGCTGTGCATCATGTGGAGTCGTTTGTCGTTGATCGTACTGCCGGGGATAGGGGGGAGCCCTAAGACCAGGCGGGTAGGCTCGCCTGCGGTGTGGGAATCTAACGTGATGATGGAATTCTGAAAGCGCGTTTCTAAAGTCTTGGTTATCGATTCGAGATCCATTCCTACCTCACAGTATAATATTGAGGACGAGGAAGAGTACGGCTGTTAATGGCCAGATGGCTCCCACAGTCTAATGTCATAAGTATACACGATTTTCACGTATGGGGAAGTGACTTTCTTCCTGCCTGACGGGGTGCGCGAAGAAGGCGGTCTGCGGCACGCGCGAAGCCCTGCCGCAGACCGCCTAAAATTTCTTTTAGGTCAGTGGGCGTACCCCATAGGTGGATGCATGGCGGGTGGCCCCTCAGAATCCGCGGGGCCCGGTGCATCGGTAGGGGCCGCTGTGGTGGGTGTTATCGTAGAAACTGCCACGGTGGGTGTGGGTGAACTGAGTGCAGTCGTCGGCGTTGCCGAAGGTGCAACGGTGGGCTCGGCCACCGTTGCTGTTGCCGTCGGCATGGACGTTTCGGTTGGTGTCGGAGGCGGCAGTGTGATATCGGGGGTATCGGTGGGCGTAGGTGTCTCTGCCGTTGCCGTGACGGACGGCGTCGGGGTCACCGTGATCTCCTCCGTTGGCGTGACGGAGGGCCAGGTCGGCGTGGGACTGAGCGTCGGTGTGGGTGAGGCCCACGGCCATGTGGGGGTAGGAGACGGCGGTGGCGGCGGCGTGATGATGGGATAAGGCGTCCAGGTGGGCGTGATGACCATGACCGGCGGCAGATAGAGCCGCTGTCCGACGTAAATGTTGACCGTGTCCATGCAGTTGGCGTTGCGAATCGCGTCGATGGTAACGCCATACCGCACGGCCAGGCTGTACATCGTGTCACCCGGCCTGACGGCGGTGAGCCGCCAGTGCAGCGGTGGCCCGCAGGTATAAGCTGCGGCCGTCGGTGAGATGGTCGCCACTGCGGGAAGATAGATGATGCTGCCCGGCTGGACTTTGGGTGTGCTCAGGCAGTTGGCCTGCATCAGGAAATAGACGCTGGTGCCTGCCTTGATGGCCAGTTGGAGGAAGGTCTCACCGGATGCAACCGTATGCATGACCCAGCCCGCGGGCGGCGTGCACTGCTCGACGAGCGGCGACTTCGGCGTAGGTGTGGGCAGCGGCGTGGTGGTGGGCAGCGGGGTGGGAGTCGGCGGCCCCACGGTGGGATACAGGGTGGCGGTTGGGATCTGCGCGATGCGGGTGGGACGCGTAAAGACCAGGGCTGGATCCAGTTTGGCCAGTCCAAAGCTCCCCAGGATCATGCTCAAGGTCAGGATCCCCACGATGAAGACCCCGATGAATCGGGTCAAGGAGTTGTTCACGCCATGCCTCCGCGCATATTTAAGCCACCACTCTTATTGTAACCGCAAATCCATAAAGAAGCAAAAGTGGTTTGGAGTTGTCTATTTGCTCAGGCCGCCTAAAATTATAGAGGTGTGCCTTATCCTCTCGACCTCCCGGGGAAATGAGGTGAGCCTATGCTGCATGTCGATGTCATCGTGGTTGGCGCGGGGCCGGCAGGGGCTGTGGCTGCCCAGCGGCTGGCTGCATCCGGCGTTCAAGTCGCGCTTCTGGACCAGGCGACGTTCCCTCGCGACAAGCCCTGTGGGGATGGCGTGATGGCGGAAGGGCTGACCGTTCTGGAGCGCAGCGGGCTGGCTGCGTGGCTGACGCAGTTTCAGGTGATGGAGATGCTGCGTCTGACCTCGCCCGATGGTCAGGTGCTCGATATCGACCTGCGGATCCCTGATGAGCCCATCGGTCGGCTTATCCCACGGCGGCGGCTGGATGCACGGCTTGCGCAGACGGCGGTGGAAGCAGGGGTGCACTTGATGGAGGGCTTACGGGTCCGGCAGGTACGGCTGCAAGCCGCTGCACCGTTGGAGGTGGTGGCCAATGGATTCACGCTTACTGCGCAGATTGTGATCCTGGCGGACGGGAGCCATGCCCCCATCACACACAGCCTGGGGCTGGTGCGGGAGCGCCCTGAACTGTTGGCCATACGACAGTATCTCGTTGGGGATGGT
>JAVEWB010000156.1:0-5728 GCA_034004765.1 Anaerolineae bacterium | reverse complement strand
CGATGGAGCCGCTTTACATCGGGGCCGTGCGGGTGTCTCAGGGGCTCCGTGTGGAGTCTGATGCCGCCCCTCTCGCACGCCTGGGGGACGGCGACTTGACCCTGCACGCGGTTGAGACAACACAGCGCGACCCTACCGATTTACAAGTGAAGCTGCTTTGGTCGACACCCGGCACGCCCCGCAATTGGAGCCTTTCCCTACGGCTGCTGGATGCCACAGGGCAGCAGGTCGCATCGCGGGATTTACAGCCGGGCTATGGCTATCTCCCCACCACCTTGTGGGCTCCCGACGAGAAGGTCACCGATTACGTGAGTCTTTCACTGCCCAAAGGGCTGGCCCCGGGAGCTTACACACTCAAAGTAATCGCCTATCTGGAGGCGACAATGGGGCAGCAGGGTGAAACAAGCCTCCCTATCACGCTGACACAGGTGACGCTGCGGGCCCCCAGTACATTTTGCGAAATAGAGTGCAAAGCGGTGCCGCGCTCCTGCAAAGCGGCAGGCGTGCAACTGATAGATGCAGCCTTACCGGAGACCCTTCGGGAAGGGGAAGGACTGGACTTTAGCGCCGGATGGTGGGCCGTCACTCAGCCGACAGCCGACCTGACCGCCCGGTGGGAGGTACTGGGGCCGGATAACACTGTCATAGCTTCCACAGACAGTCCGCTGGCCCCCGGCTCCCAGACCACCCTGTGGCCACAGCACGCCTGGGTGCGCGCCTCCGTCCACCTTGATCTCCCCCCCGTGCTCCCGGCAGGGCCGTATACACTGCAAGCCACGCTGCAAGATAGCACAAAGACGCGCGCCAGTTGCCAGATAGGAGAGCCGATCCCTGTCACGCTGCGCGAACGTTCCTTCAGCGTGCCCGCCGCGGTGCATCCGCAGCAAGCCAGCTTCGCGGAGATCCTTTCCCTCCGAGGGTACGAGTGGGAAGCGGATCAGGAGACATTGGCACTGACGCTCTGGTGGCAAGCCGGCGAACAAAGCCCACCCCAGGATTACAAACGCTTCATCCATCTGGTGGAAACTGCAACCGCAATAGTGGCGGCCCAAGATGACGCCATGCCCAGAGCCTGGACGTACCCCACAAGCTGGTGGACCCCCGGTGAGGTGGTCAGTGAGACTGTGACGTTGGACCTGCGCAACCTCCCGGCTGGGACCTATCGCCCGGCAGTGGGGTGGTACGACGGAGAGACCGGCACGCGCCTGACGGCAGTGGATGGCTCAGGGACTCCCGCACCGGATGACCGCATCTTTCTGCAGGACCTCGTCCTTGAGCGGAAATGAAGACAGCCACACAACTCCGCGAGGGCTAACGCAATTGCCGCACCCCCTAAATAAATTATAATCGTCAGCAGCAATCACACAGGATCAGACCAACAGCGATCAGTAGACATCCTTTGGGGTCTACTTAAAGGAGAAAAGCAAATGCCGGAGGCAACGTATCATTTTCCCCCCAACTTCAAATGGGGTGCCGCCACCGCCTCTCACCAGGTGGAGGGCAACAACACCAATAACCAATGGTGGGCCTGGGAACAGGAGCCGGGTCACATCAAGCAGGATCATACTTCCGGCCTTGCCTGCAACTGGTGGGAAGATACCAATGCCGATTTCGATCAGGCGGCTGCGATGGGGCTCAACGCCCTACGACTCTCCATTGAATGGAGCCGCATCGAGCCCGAACCGGGGACCTTCAACACCGCCGCGCTGGAGCGCTACCGGGAGATGTTACAAAGCCTCCTGGATCGCGGCATGGAGCCAATGGTCACGCTGCACCACTTCTCCGACCCCCTATGGCTGGCGGAACACGGCGGCTGGGAAAACGAAGCCACTATTGCGTATTTCGTCCGCTACGTGGAATATGTCGTCAATGGGCTTAGCGATCAAACCACGTTGTGGTGCACGATCAATGAACCCAACGTCTACACGACCAAAGGCTATCTGCTGGGTGACTTCCCGCCGGGGAAACAGGACTTAAAACTGGCCATGACGGTCAATCGCAACCTGCTCAAAGCCCACGGGGAAGCCTATCGTGCTATTCACCGTCTTCAGCCCAAGGCACGCGTGGGATTGGCACACAACTTCATGATTTTCGATCCGGCCAATCCTCGTTCGTTTCTGGATCGCCTGGTCGCCTGGGGACAGGACATGGGGTACAACCAGAGCGTGCTCAACGCGATCTGGCAAGGGTGGTGGACGCCTCCCCTGGGGTTTGGCCCCGTGTGGCCGCTGCGCCATACGTTGGATTGGGTAGGGCTGAATTACTACACACGCTCCCTGGTGACCTTCGATCAAAGTGCCAAAGCAACCCTTTACGGAAAGCTCTCCCACGATCCGAAAGCCGAGCCTCTGGACGGCGGCTACGGAGAACTCTATCCCGAAGGACTTTATCGCTCCCTCAAATGCCTGGCACGGCTGGGCGTCCCTATCTACATCACCGAGAACGGCATCCCCGACAGCGACGACGACCAACGCCCCAGAGCGCTACTGCTGCACTTCCAGCAGTTGTGGAAAGCCCTGCAGGAGGACATCCCTGTCCAGGGTTACTACCACTGGACGCTGACCGATAACTTCGAATGGGCAGAAGGCTGGACCCTGCGCTTCGGCCTGATCGAACTGGACCCACAGACGTTGAAACGCACACCGCGCCCCAGCGCCGCCCTCTATGCCGCCGTAGCACAGGGCAATGCGATCACGCCGGAACTTCTGGATGCCTACGCCCCAGAGGTACGTCCAGCCTTGCTGCCGGAGTAACTTCAACCACCATAACCCAAGAGAGCACGAACAGCGAACCTTTATGAAAATAGACGAATTGGATTACACCTTACCCGAAGGCCTGATCGCCCAAGAGGCAGTAGAGCCTCGGGATACCTCGCGGCTTCTTGTCATTCACCGCGACACGAACAGCCTGGAACATCGCATCTTCAAGGAGATCGAGGGCTACCTGCAGCCCGGCGATTTGCTGGTAGCCAACGAGAGCCGGGTAATCCCGGCGCGGCTTTTCGGACAGAAAACACCAACCGGCGGGAAGGTGGAGGTCCTGCTGCTGCGTCCACTGGACGATACGCACTGGCGCTGCCTGATAGGCGGTGCACGCACGCGGGTGGGCAGCCGCATCTGCCTCACGAAAGGGGATGTTCCCACCGATATCGAGGCACAGATCACGGAAACCGGAGAGCGGGGGGAGCGCACCTTAGCTTTCCAGATGCCCCTCGAGTCCCGGCTGGATGAGATCGGCGTGATCCCGCTGCCCCCTTACATCCACCGCCCGATAGAAAACCCCGAGCGCTATCAGACCATCTACTCTCGGACTCCCGGCAGCGCAGCCGCGCCCACAGCCGGCCTGCATTTCACACCGGAGTTGATGCTGGCGCTGCGCGATCGCGGAATCCGCTTCGCCTTTGTCACACTGCATGTAGGGCTGGATACCTTCCGTCCGATTGACGAAGAGGTGGTAGAAAACCACCGGATCCATCGCGAGTGGATCCGTCTGACGCCGGACGTCGCGGAACAGATCAACCAGACGAAGCTGGCAGGAGGCAGGATCATTGCCGTGGGGACCACCACCATGCGGGTGCTCGAAACCGCAGCGCATCACGGGCTGCTGCAATCACCGGACGGCGCCTGCCCCTGGCGCACGGTCGCGCCCTATGAAGGTTTCACCGATATCTACATCACCCCCGGTTTCCAGTTCCGCGCGGTCGATGCGCTGATCACCAACTTTCACCTGCCCAAGAGCACGCTGCTGGCGCTGGTGATGGCCTACGCCGGGAAAGAACTGATCCGCCGGGCCTACCAGGAAGCGATCCAGGAGCAGTACCGCTTCTTCTCGCTGGGGGACGCCTGCCTGATCCTGTAGGCGTCCTTCACGTCCCCCCCTGACCTCTTTCCTATTGCCCTCCAGGTACCCTTGCTATTATAATTTGGATACTTAAGAGAGACTCTTGCCCGCAAGACTTCATATCGCAGCCGAGAGTACGCTTAGATAACAATATTGGATCAGTTAGCCGGATTAAGGAATAATAGCGTGCGAATTTACCGTGGGACCCGACTCTTTTGGATAGCAGCATGCGTTGGAGTGCTGTTGTTTACCTCCTTATTGAAATATCCCGTTTACGCTCAGACACCTCCCCCCATAGCAGCAGGGGCAATTCAGCTACCTGACGACTACCAGCCGGCCCCCCTTGATCTTGAACGGCTGCCGTCAGCAAGCGCCCAAAGCACCGGCCTCAAAGCCGTGGTCATTGTCGGGGATATTGGAGAATACCTTCCCGACGTCAAGACGGATATGGATAGCGCTGTCGCCGCGCTGGAAGCCCACGGTGTCACCGTGGCCAAATTCTATTACGGTGACGGCGAGTTTAGCTGGAATGATATTGTAGCTGCTGCCGATGGTATCCATTTTCTGCTTTACATGGGGCATGGTGTATTCAACGGCAACTGTAAGACGCCGGCAAGCGTGGGAGGCTTTTACCTGGGAGATAATAAATTCGTTCCCCCAGGCCTGATACGTTCGGGCTTGAAGGACCGAATGGCCGCGGATAGCATCATCATCCTCAGCCACGCCTGTTACGCCGCCGGCGGCCCAACGTGCGGTGATCAGAAAACAATCTCCCTGGAAGAGTCAGAGCGACGCGTGAAGCAGTATGCCAGTCCGTTCATCGATCTCGGGATACAGGCTTACTATGCCAACAATTACTACGGATCTTCCGCAGCGATCATCAACTACATGTTAGATGACCCCACCACACGTCAGAATGTCGGAGGGATTTTCCGCAGCGTCTACCCCTACCGGGAATCGGAATTCCATGACCTCAGCTACCCCGAAGAAGGTTATGACCTGTGGCTGAGTGGGGTTCCCGAAGACGGCGCATGGGACGATGCTTTCGTCGGCATTCCGGAGTACACCTTTGCCGGGGACAGTGTGCCCGCCGTCGCCCAGTTAGGTGGACTGCCCGACACATTGACCTTCACCTATTACACGGAAAGTGGTCTGCTGATAGGGGCCAATCAGCAGCTTATCCCGCTGAACACCGGAAACGATGAGACCCTGCAATGGGAAGTTACAGAGCAAAGCCCCTGGCTTACAGTCAGCCCGCTGCAAGGAACAACCTCCCAAGCCTTCACCGTGAATTCCGAGGGGTTCTCGACCACACAGGTCATCACGTATACTGACAGGATCACCGTCACCGTGACTTCACCCTCGACAGTGGAAGGCTCACCGTATCCCATCAACGTGACGCTGCGGGTGGTCGCCGGAAGCCACTACCAGGTCATGTTGCCCGCCGTCATGCGCGGCTATTAACTGCCGCTGGCTGCAAGGTATGTGGGACAAGCCGCTGGCTTGTCCTTTTTTATACCCACACCATGCAAGATAACCGCCTCACATGCCCATAAGAATGTTTTGGCAGCATTTCGCGCTGCATCTTGAACACTTCTGTCAACAAGTAATAACGCGCGCGCATCTGGGTTTCCCCAGATGCGTGCGCGTTGTACGTGGAAACAGTACCATTTTCCTATTTACCATTTTCTTACCTTATTATAAAATCAAGTTATAAAATCAAGTTATAAATCAGTTAAAAAGCAGTACTGGGGCAGCAGCGAAAGCAAGGGGCGGAAAAATGAAAAAGATAGAGCGGGCACTCATTATCGCAGTCATCCTGACTGCATGGTTGTTAGGCAATGGTAGCCTCCCGGTTCAAGCACAGGGCAATACTCCTACCATTTCA
>JAVEWB010000155.1:0-5742 GCA_034004765.1 Anaerolineae bacterium | reverse complement strand
CCAGCCGCGCACCGCCTCCCACGTGGGGAAGCGCGCCAGATCGCTCTCGTAGACGCCGGCGAAATAGTCGTAGACGTACCAGCTATCCCGGCACCCATGCGGGCCCGATCCCACCACCGCAAACGTGCCACCGGGACGCAGCAGGCGCACCGCCTCAGCGATGAACCGCGCAGGGTCGCCAAAATGGTGGATTGCGTTGACGCAGAAGACCAGGTCGAACAGGCCATCGGCAAAGGGCAGGCAGATGGCACGGCCGCGTGTGAGGCGCAGTGCCGCATCCTGCCGCTGCGCCTGGTGCAGCATCCCAGCGGAGAGATCCAGCCCGCAGCACGTGGGGACAAGCGCTCCTATCTGCGCCAGCCAGTGGCCGGTGCCGCACCCCACCTCAAGGAGGCGCTCGGGCTGCACCTTTTGTACCAATGCCAGCAAGGCAGCACCTACGCCGCCATCCGGTTTCGAAAACCGCCGGTTATAGGTCGGTGCCAGGCTGTCATAATCCACGCGATAAGAAGTCATGCTTTCTCCTGCTTCTGCTTGCGGGCGAGGGCCACCACCAAATGATGAGCCTTAAATAATTAAACCGGTAATAGGCTGCGCCCGTCAGCCCAGGGCTGAAGCCCCGGTCTGATATCCAAAACCCGCTAAAGCGGGTTGGGAACCGGTTTATGAACATTAAGAAAATAATCGGGTAATCTTTGCACTGGCCAGCTTCCGGACGCCTGCGGTTAAACCCGCAGGCTGATACCTCAAGCCTGCTCAAGCAGGCTCCGCAGCCCGCTTCCAGCGGGCTTTGTGGTATCAGACCGGGGCTTTAGCCCTGGGCTGACGAGCACGGCTATTACCGGTTTATTTAAAGTCCATCCTGGCCGCATGCGGGCTGGAAGCCCGCGATCCCAAAAAGTCTTCCCCTCCGGTCAGACCTGCTTATTGAACAACTGCTCCGCGGGGCACCCCAGGTCTCGCTGCTTGCAGTGCGTACAGGCAAAAGTCCCTCTGACTATCGCATTGCCGGAGAAAGTAAGCAGGAGCAAGAGTGCCAGTGCGCCCACAATCAGCCAATCGAACTGCCGGATCAGCAAGATAATGCCGCCGACCAGGGGAAAGAGGGTGACCAGTAAATCCGGCAGCATATCCTTCCAAGAAAACTCCTTCTGTGCAAACCGTTGGGGATCCCCCCGCTTGAAGAACAGGGAGCAGAGCCGGCCCTTGCCGAAGGCACAGGTCTTGCCGTAGTAATAGCAGTGGATGCAGCTCCCCCGGAGAAGAGCCAGCTCCATCCACAGGCAGTAGAGGATATAAGCGCCTGTTACGACCATCCCCAATCCAGACAGGATGTATATACCCAGGCCATAGATCGCCAGAGAGACCCCGTTGGACAGGGCAACGATCCCGATTGGGAAGTTCTCATAGCGTTTCGATTCCATGCTCTCCCTCCAGTTTGCTTCACGGCGCAGCCACGGCGGTATCACAGGTACTTCAATTATAAGAGCGTTTTCCATTGGGGGAACTCTCGCCCGGACTACAACCCAAGGAGATTTTAGGGTGCGGCTTCGTCATATCCCGGAATCTTTCTCTCCGGGACCGAGTTGATATTCTAACCTGGATCATAACCTACGTTAGATTCCAGTTGACAGTCGTTTTATTTCATGCTACGCTAGTCTATAACAAAAAGGTAACTTTGGCTGCGGTGCCTCGCTCTACAGCCAAAGTCCTCCCTATCTGACATCGTTGCAACTGCCTTTTCTACACAAAATGGATTTTCAGATAGGTATTTATACTTATTCCTATAGAGTCGCTAAGGAGGTTTCTTATGTATCATCAGAGTCTGCAACCCTATCTGCAAAAGAGCGGCAAGAAGTGGCTCGCGCCGCTCACCCTGCTCCTGGCCATGCTGCTCATCGGTCAGGGCGCTATGCTGCCCGTCCAGGCACAGAGTGGCGGCGGCACCATCGCCGAGGTGCAGCTCAACCCCGCGGAGATCATCTGGCAGCCGCAGGTGACCTACGACACGCTGATCCTGACCATCACCGGACCGGACGATCTGGTCGTCCGGCAGGAGTTCCCCACCGGCACCGCCCCGACCTTCAAGCCAACCCCCGCCGACCAAAAACCCTACCCCGATGGGCCCTACACCTACGAACTCCACAGCGTGCCGGTCATCGATGCGGAGACCCGGGCGCTCCTGGAAGCCGCACGGGAAGCCGGCGAGAGCGATGCGCTGGTAGCCGAACTCCAGCAGGCCGGCAAGCTACCACAGACCCTGCCGGCGCAGGTGGGCTATTTCACCGTCCTGGACGGTGCGGTCGTGATCCCATCCGGCTCCCAGGACGAGGATGAAGTTCAGATAACGCCGCTGGATTTCGTCCCCGGCGATGATGTAATCGTACATAACAGTCTGTGTGTGGGATTCGACTGTGTCAACGGAGAAGACTTTGACTTTGACACGATCAGGCTCAAAGAGAACAACCTGCAAATCGCCTTCGATGATACCAGCACCACAGGAAGTTTCCCCGCCAATGACTGGAAAATTCAAATCAACGATACTGCCAACGGCGGCATTTCCTACTTTTCGGTCTGGGATGTCACCCACAGCCGCCGTCCGTTCCTCATCGAAGCCAATGCCCCCACGAACTCTCTCTACGTCGATGATTACGGCCGTGTGGGTCTCGGCACCGCCACGCCGGTTTTAGAAGTCCATATCGTAGATTCGGATACACCTTCCGTCCGGCTGGATCAAGACGGCAGCGGAGGTTGGACACCACAGATTTGGGACATATCCGGCAACGAGTCGAACTTCTTCATCCGCGACGCCACCAACGGATCCAATCTGCCATTCCGCATCCAGCCGGGTGCACCCTCAAGTAGCCTCACCCTCAAAGCTAATGGCAACGTCGGCGTCGGCACCTGGTCCCCGGCCTATCCTCTGGAACTGGAGACCACCGGTAAGGATGCTATCCTGGCCGCTCAGCGGACGGATGGTGCGACTGCCCAAGTCGCCGCGCTGGCGGACAGCGTCCAAATCGGCTCCATCACCAACCACGGCGTGGACTTCGTCGTCAATGACGAGACGGTCATGGCGTTGGATGCCGGCGGGAACCTGACGCTCGATGGAGCCCTGATCGAAAGCTCGGACGTCAACATCAAGGAAAACTTCGCGCCGGTCGATGGGCAGGAGATCCTGGCCTGCCTGGCGGAGATGCCCATCACGACCTGGAACTACAGTGCCGATGACGATGCGGTCCGCCACATGGGCCCAATGGCGCAGGATTTCTACGCCGCCTTCGGGCTGGGGGCCGATGAACGCCATATCGCACCGCTGGATGCCAACGGGGTCGCGCTGGTTGCCCTCCAGGAGCTCAACCGCACGGTCGAGGTCCAGGACGTCCACATCGCCGACCTGGAGCAGCAGAATGCCGACCTCGAAGCGCGGGTTGCGGCGCTAGAGGCTTTAGTCGCGGCCATGCTCCAGCAGGCAGAGTAGCCGGAAGGAGATGACAACATGAAACCCCAACTCGTGTTCAAATCGGTAACCAAAACCCTTGCTTTCCTTGTCCTGCTGCTTGGCGTCTTCACCCTGGGGCCCTCCGAAGCCGGTGCCATCCACTCCCTGCAAACCACCCCAACCGCCGAGTCCTGGCGATTGGGGGTGACCAGCGAAGGTTCCGCCGCCTACAGCAGCCTCATCGGCAGAGACGTGAGTGAAGTCGCCGCCTTCCGCTCGTGGCGCGCAAAGGACAGCTATTACCTCTTCCCTGCCTCAGGCGTCCAGCGCACCGTGCAAACCGCCCGACTGATGCTCGTCACCCGCACCGGCACCTATACTCAGGCCGCCACGCTCTCCTTAGAGATCCTGGATTATGCGGGGACAGTCCGTCACACCATCTCTGCCACCCCGCTGGATCTGAAGACGGCGTCCGTCGGCACCTGGGCCGACCTGCAGCTCTCCGCCACTGCGGCCGCCCTGCAGATCGATCCCGGTGAAGTCCTGGCGTTCCATTTCAGCCTGGAGGGAGATCCTGCCGGAGATCTGGACGTGCGCCCGATCTTCGAAGTGGATGTCCAATAAGCATCCACGCCCAAAAGGGCAAGAACAGGAGAACCCAAGATGAAACGGATCGCTATCGCCATTTTCGCCGGAGTCTGGGGGCTGCTTGCCGCGTTCACGGCACTGGCCAGTCCCTCCTCCGGCGACCTACCCCGCCCCCCTGCCGGCACCATATCCCAGGCCGCTCGCCCGGAGTTCTGGCGGCTCGGCGTGACCAGCGAAGGGGAGGCCGCCTATGAGGCCGCTTCGGGACGGCTGCTCAGCCCCATCGCGACCTTTCGCTCTTATCGAAGCGCCACCGATATGTACTTTGTCTTTGCTGCACCCGGCAGTCAGCGGACGATCCAGGCGGCACGGTTCTATCTCCTCGACCGCAATGGCATCTACCCTGACAGCACCGCACTGACGCTGGAGATCCTCAAACGAGATGGCACCGTGCAGCACGTTGCTTCCGCTGCCACCATCGATCTCGAGGCAGCCTATGTCGGAGCCTGGACCGAGATCTCACTTTCCCAAACTGCGGAGAACCTGCTCATCATGCCGGGTGAGTTCCTGGCGTTCCATTTCAGCCTGAGCGGCGCGCCTGCCGGCGATCTCATCGTCCATCCGCTCTTCGAGGTAGCCGTCCAGCCCCCCACTACCGCCTGGCCGCCTGACCTGCCGGTCCTCCACTCCCCGCCGGATGGCACAATCACCACCACGCAGGCCATCACCCTGACCTGGGAGGCCAGTGCCGGCGCTTCAGGCTATCACGTGCGGGTGGATAACGGCACCCTCGTGACCGTCACCGACACCCTCTCGCCGGTCGTCCTCCCTCTCGGCACCCACACCTGGACCGTGCAGGCCTTCAACGGTGCCGGCACCTCCGCTTGGGCCACGCCCTGGACGGTGGAGATCACCGAGACCTTACCCCCACCGGCCGCCCCCGTGCTTCTATCGCCGCCCAACGGCGCGATCACCAGCACGCAGAGCATCGTCCTCACCTGGCAAGCAGGACAGGGAGCAATCCCGACGGGCTATCGTGTGAACGTGGATGGCACAATCATCACCGTCACCGCCACCACCTCGCCGGTCGTCCTTCCCCTGGGTATCCATACCTGGACGGTGCAGGCCTTCAATGAAGCCGGGGCCTCCCCCTGGGCTGCCCACCGGACGGTCACCGTCATCGAGCCGCCCCCCGCCGTTCCGACCCTCCTGACTCCACCGGATGGCCTCATCACCACCACCCAGAGCCTCACCCTGACGTGGGCTGCCAGCGCCAACGCGTCCGGCTATCACGTGCGGCTGGATAATGGCGCAATCATCACGGTCACCGGCACCGCCTTCCCGACCGTGCTCCCCCTCGGCATCCACACCTGGACGGTGCGGGCCTACAACAGCGCCTGGACCTCTGCCTGGGCCACGCCCTGGACGGTGGAGATCACCGAGACCCTGCCGCCGCCGACCACCCCCGTGCTTCTGACGCCAGCCGACGGCATGATCACCACCACGCAATCCCTCGTCCTCACCTGGCAGGCAGGACAAGGTGCAGCCCCGACAGGGTACCGCGTGGACGTAGACGGCACGATCACCACCGTCACCAACACCCTCTCGCCGGTCGTGCTGCCTCTGGGCACCCACACCTGGACCGTGCAGGCCTTCAATGAGGCCGGGGCTTCTGCCTGGGCCGCCTCCTGGACAGTGGAGATCACCGAGAC
>JAVEWB010000154.1:0-5768 GCA_034004765.1 Anaerolineae bacterium | reverse complement strand
AAAGACTGTAGCAAGGTCCGGCTACAGGTGCTGGCGGTTCATGGTCATGTGTTACTCCGTTGTGTTTACGTCTTCCTCCCGGTCGCAGCAATAGGGAGGCTGCGATTCATCCGCCTGGCAGTGAGGGCAGGGGCAGCCCGGTACGCAGCGGGGGGCCTTGGGCGCGCCCAACATCTCCTCAAGGAGCTTCAAGACCTGTGGGTCGGTCAGCCGATAGTAGACATTCAGGCCGTCTTTGTTCGTATCCAGCAGGCCGGCATCCCGCAGGACGCGCAGTTGCTGTGAGACGTAAGCCTGGGGACGCTGCAGGACGGCCTGGAGGTGACAGACGCAGGCTTCTCCCCGCCGCAGTTCATCCAGAATCTGGAGCCGTGCCGGGTGCGCAAGCCAGCGAAAGACTTCAGCGCCTTGGGTATAGATACTGCGGGTTCTTCGTACCACTCTCTGCTGTCCCATATTCAAAGTAATGCATATAGTATAACATTTATAACCCGGCTGTCAAGAGATGAAAAAGGAGAATCAGGAGTTAGGAATTAGGAGGGATCAACCTGCCACGCCTTACAACAAAAAGCGGGCAGCCTCTTGAGGCTGCCCGTCTGGTGCCGAGACTGGGAATTGAACCCAGGACACATGGATTTTCAGTCCACTGCTCTACCGAACTGAGCTATCTCGGCAGCACGGTGTTTATTTTAGCGTAAGGGCCGAATTTGTCAAGCAAGTCATGACGTTTGCCGCATGACGCTTTATGGCTCACGCTTTACGCCTTCAAATACGCATCCATTGCTGCCGCGACGCTCAGCGCATCGGCCATGGCGGGCGAAAGGAGATCTGCGCCGCGTACGACGTCTCCCGCAGCGAAGAGGCCGGGGACGGAGGTCTCGCCGGTGCTGCGATCGGCAACTTCGATGGTTCCCTTGCCGGTAAGTGCCAGCCCGGGCACCTGACTTGCGAGGGTGCGGTCGAGACGGTACCCCAGCGCCAGGATGACGGCATCGGCCTCGACGGTGAACTCCGAATCGGGGATGGGAACGGGGCGACAGCGCCCGCTCTCGTCGGGTTCGCACAGCGACATCCGCTGGTAGACCACGGCGCGGATTTTTCCTTCGGCATCGCCCACGAAAGCGGTTGGGCAGACCTGCCATTCGAAAGCCGCGCCCTCTTCAATGGCGTGCTGGTACTCGTCCTCACCGGCGGGCATCTCCGCCTTGCTGCGCCGATAGTAGCAGGTAGCGTCCTGCACGCCGGGGAGCCGCAGCGCAGTGCGCAGACAGTCGATGGCGGTGTTGCCACCGCCCAGCACGTGGACGCGCGCTCCCACCGTCAGAGGCTCCCGCCATTCAGGGGGCAGCATCGCAGCGGGCAGGTTGCCCCGGCAGAGAAATTCCGTCGCTTTGTGGATCCCCTCCAGCGTCTCTCCGGGAATGCCGGGGAGGGTGTGTTCCTGGGAGCCGATGCCCAGAAAGAGGGCATTGTATTCCTCCCAGAGCTGCGCCATGGAGATATCTTTTCCGATGGTGATCCCGCATTCGAAGTGGACTCCCAACTCCTTGAGCCAGTGCACCTTAGCCTCGACGCTCTCCAGGGAGAGCTTGAATTTGGGGATGCCGTAGACCAGCAGGCCGCCGGGATGCGAGTGGCGCTCGTAAACGACGACCTGATGCCCTTTGCGCGCCAGATACTCTGCCACCGCCAGCCCTGCCGGCCCGCTGCCCACCACGGCCACCTTCTTCCCGGTCGCGGGCGCGATCTCCGGCAGCGGTACGCCGGTCGTCCGGCGCTGGTACGTGGTCACGAAGGCCTCCAGATGCCGGGTGTCGATAGGCTTGCCCACCTTGTTGAGCGTGCAGGCGTCCTGACAGAAGCTCTGCGGACAGAGCCGCCCGCAGGCTTCCGGCTGCGGGTTGGTCTCACGATAGAGCTGTGCGGCCCCGTCGATGTCCCCGGCTTCCAGCAGTGCCAGCGCGCCCCCGATGTCGTTGTGGAGCGGACAGGCGGCCTGACAGGGGGCGGTGGGACAGTGGAGACAGCGCGCGGCCTCGGCCCGAGCATCCGCTGGCGTGTGCAGGATCAGTGCTTCTTCGAAATCGTGGATGCGGATTTCCGCGGGACGGTAGGCTGCAGGGACGGGTGACAACTGCATCCGGGCTTTCCGGTCGATAGCTTTCTGGTTCGTAGCGTCCACAGTTTCTTCCTTTCGCTGCGTTTGGACTTCGGACACCCTTTGTGGCTAAAGAAAACGCAGAGACGCGGGAATTTGACAGGAAGCATCCCTACCGTCTCTGCGCCTCCATGGCAACCTACGGCTGCTTACGAGGACCAGCGCTGCGGTCCGCGATTGGCGGGGCCTTCGCCCGGTCGGCGGGCTGAAAGTGTCTCGTCCTCGTCTATGTCTTCTGTGTTGGGCCCCAACAGCAGTTCGACCCGTGCCAGAGCGGTGACGTCGTAGCGTGTATACCCGCAGAAGTCACAGCGCCAGAGGGAGAAGTTCGGCACGGTCACCAGGCGTTTCCCCATACGGCGCACGTACGCGCTCCGTGTCGGGCGCAGATGGCCCATATTACACTGCGGGCAGGGATAATCTCTCATGCCTCTATACCTTCTATAATCGTTAAACTGGCACTGGCCCCGATACGTGTTGCCCCGGCTTCGATCATCGCCAGTGCGGTTTGGGTATCGCGGATGCCTCCGGCAGCCTTGACTCCCACGTCGGGGCCGACCGTGCGGCGCATCAGCGCCACATCCTCTACCGTCGCTCCACCTTTGGCGAAGCCTGTGGAGGTCTTGACGAAATCCGCCCCCGCTTCCTTCGACAGGAGGCAGGCGGTTACTTTTTCCTCATCGGTCAGCAGCGCTGCTTCGATGATCACCTTCAGGAGCGCGTGCTGCTCATGGCACAGCGTGGCCACGGCTGCAATATCCTCGCGTACCGCTTCGTGGTTCCCGGCCTTGAGGTCGCCAATCGACAGGACCATGTCGATCTCATGGGCACCCTGCGTGATGGCCAGCATTGCTTCGCAGACCTTTGTGGCCGTGGCACTTGCGCCCAGCGGGAAGCCAACCACGGTGCAGACTGCGCTGTCCGTGCCTGCCAGTTCGGCGGCGGCCAGCGGCACATAGCGCGGGTTGATGCAGACGGTGGCAAAATGGTGCTCCCGCGCTTCGGCGCAGAGGTGACTTACCTGATCCGGCGTCGCCTCAGGTTTCAACAGCGTATGGTCGATCATCCGTGCCAATGCTTCACGTTTCATGGTATCCCCTCCACTTCGGGATAAGCATACACAGGGAAAGTCCCGAATTTATTGAGCGGCCAGTAACGAAAGACCGTCTTGCCGATGATATTCTCCCCTGGGAGCACCCCCCAATTATGCGAGTCGTGGGAGTTATTGCGGTTGTCCCCCAGCGTGAAATATTCATCCTCTCCTAACGTCCAACTCCCGTTGTAATTCAACAGTCCACCCACGTACGGCTCGTTGAGCGCCGCGCCGTCGATCCAGATGCGTCCGTCCCGTGCTTCGACGTGCTCGCCGGGCAGCCCGATGACCCGCTTGATCAGCGGGATTGCGCCCGGCGGATTGTTCGGCGGTTGAAACACCGTGATATCGCCGCGCTCCGGCTCGTGAAACCAATAGCTTATTTTGCTGACGACCAGATACTGTCCTTCATGGAGCGTCGGCTCCATGCTGACCGAAAGTACCTCGTAGCGGGTGGTGAGTGCATTGACCACCAGGAAGGTAAGTAGGGCCAACAGCAGGGTTTCGAGCAGGTCCCGTATCCAGGGACCTAAGGCAATTTCCCCACCCGCGAGGGGCTCAAGTCTCATCGGCGGACGCTGCATTCTCATCGTCTCATCATCATTTTGTATAGTAAAGAAAGGCTATAGATTGTCCGCTGGCTGCAATTCCGGGTAAGCGTAATGCGGGATGGAGCCCCAATGCTCCGGCGGCCAATAGCAAAAAACGGCCTTCCCGATGATATTTCCACTTGGCAGCAGCCCCCAGGCATGAGAATCACTGGAGTTATTGCGGTTGTCGCCCAGAACGAAGTAATCGCCCGCTTCGACCACCCAGCGGTTCTGGTAAGCCGGAGGGCCGCTGATGTAAGGCTCGTTCAGCGCCACACCGTTGACCCACACGCGCCCGTCACGGATTTCCACGTCGTCTCCCGGCAGGCCGATCACACGCTTGATGTACGGGATGGCTCCCTGGTCCGCGGGCGGATTCAGCACCACGATGTCGCCGCGCTCCGGTGCGTGCAGCCAGTAGGTCACCTTGCTCGCGATCAGATACTGCCCATCGTGCAGGCTCGGCTCCATGCTCTGTCCGTGTACCTGATAGCGACCGGTGAGCGTGTTGATGACCAGGAAGATGACGATGGCCAGCAGCAGGGTTTCGAGCACGTCCTGTAGCCAGGAGCGGATGCCAAATGAGCGGCTCAGCGACGGTGTTTCTTCTTCTTGTTCTTCCGGCTCCCCATCCAACGGGGGGACCTCAATATACTCTTCACTGCTCAAGCGCAATCGACCTCCAACCAGTATAAGCGGGCATTATAGTCCATCTCAATGAAGGTGCAACTTAGATACAGTGTACTTTTTAAGTGTGCGGCACCTTTGGACAGGCATTCAAAAACTCGTCCCTGCTGCCTGCCAGGGACGAGTTCCGGTTCATTGTGTTGGGCCTCCTGTCAGGCCTCTGGGGTTTCCGGCCTGTCCGCCGGGATTTCAGTGCCTTCTTCCTCTTCATCCTCCCAGCCGATGATCCAGACCGATAGCCCGGCGACGGCGACCGTCGCGGCGATCAGCGCGGCCCACTGCGCCGGCAGCAGCCCGACGTCGCGGGCCGACCAGACCAGGATGGCAACCATGCCAATGGATAGGACGACCCACGAACTCCATTGAGGATGTGCACTCACGATTTGTTTGATTTTCTCCATAGTTTTCTCCTTTACCGGGGGCCGTCTTAAATTGGGCGACGGGTCATATCTTCTCGCAATTGTTTGATCATGACCTGATCGGTGCTGTCGTCCCATTCATACGCCACCTCACGCCAACTCTTGGGCAGGTCGGTGACCGTTCGCTGTGTGTAGCCGAAGCCTTCCCAGTACGCACTGAGCGCAGGATCGGGATGGGGGGGGAGAAACAGGACAGAGGCTTCTGCCTGCAGGGTAGCCCCTTCTTCCTCCATCGCGGCAATCAGGGCCCCGCCGGCCGTCTGTCGGTCTACGTCCGGTGTGAGGAGGAAATCGGTCACACGGATGACCAGGTTTTCCACCTGCCAGCCGAGCATACCGACGACTTTCCCGCCGCCTTCGGCCAGCAAAAAGCCCACCTCGCTGAAGCGTTCGGCCACGAGCGCCGGATCGAGATGCGGCTGGGTAGGACGAGCCTGGTCGACCAGCCCGGCGATCACTTTTGTATCACTCAACCGTGCTTTGCGAATCTTAATGTCCGATATCATCTTTTCGTCTCCCTGGTTGGGTACAACAGGGCTGATTAAGTAAGGTATCGTCATTATACCCTGGTTTAGGGGATGTACAATCATGATGCGTGAAACGTGATCCGTGAAGCGGCGGCGTTTTTTATCGGCTAGTCATAGGCTAAACGGGTTTCCTCGTCCGTCAGGGTCGGCTGAATGATCTCTTTCCATTCGGCGGTCTCCCATGTCCCTAACTTGGTGTGCATATTGAGATATTTTTGGGGTATGGGATGCGTGCCGTAGACGACTTCGAGGCCGTATTTTGTCTTGATGAAGTCGTGGAAATAGGTGATATAA
>JAVEWB010000153.1:0-5784 GCA_034004765.1 Anaerolineae bacterium | reverse complement strand
TTGCACTGCTCAATCCGCGCGACCTCTGGCACACACGAGCCAAGGCGCTCATGGAGGCACTCCATGCCGCCAACTTTACGCCGATGAATTTCGATTGTGCAGTAATAGAGACCGCCAGTGTCCTGACGCGCCGATTGCGTGAAAAGGGACACAGCGATGAAGTTCCGGCCATATTGGACCAGTTAAATACTTACCTCCCTCCACGCCTCATCACATGGATTCTCCCCGATGTACCCTATCTGTATCCTGAGGTGCTTGCCCCGATGCGCACATCCGACGGTGAACTCAACTTCAACGATGCACTCATGGCCCTCGCGTGCCGTGAGCGCGATATCCCGGCCATTGCCAGTTTTGACCCCGATTTCGACCACGTACCGTGGCTCAAACGTCTGGCCGAACCGGGAGACCTATAGCCCATCCGGCAAGATAAAGCGCCAAAGCCAGAAACAGCCTCCCGAACTGGCAATATCCACAGTAGGCGTTCGCCTTCGCTTGTGTTAGGATAACCATAGGGGCATCATAGGGTATTGACAGAAGAAAAGGAGGAACCACGCATGGTAATTCAAAAGCCAGGGGACAGCTACAAAGATCGCACGCTCATTCTCAAAGTGATAGGCGGTGTCTTATTGCTCATTGGCGCAGTCGCCGCCTATTTCGGGCCGATCGAGATGTACTGCTTCTATCTCTTCTCAGAAGGAGGCCGCTTTCACTATGAGGGCTTCGGCTTTGGCTCCTTCATGTTCGGCAACCTCGCCTGTCAGATCATGGGGTATTACCTCATTGCAATCGTGCTCATCCCGCTGGGATACGGCCACCTCAAGGCGCGAAGATGGAGCCGCATCCTGACACTGGCTTTGCTCTGGTTCTGGATCATCGTCGGCATTCCACTGACGCTGGCCTTTGCCTTCATCTGGTTCACGGCCAAAGATCTGCCCCCGGCCACCGGCATAGCAGCCTTCGTCCTGCTCTGCCTCTCCTATTTCGTCATTCCACCCGTGGGGATCCGGTTCTACAACAGCCGGGATGTGCTCCGCACTTTCGAACAGAGAGAGCCCGCTCCCTGCTCAATCGAACACCTCCCCCTGTCGATTCTGGTCATGGTGATCCTGTTCGCCTTCTATGCCGTGGCCTTGCATGCCCTGATCTTTTTCAATGGCCTTTTCCCGATGCTTGGTGCCTGGGTCAACGGCCTTCAGGGCATCACGACCATTGATATCGCGTTGCTATGTTTGACCGTGTTGACCTGGGGAACGTTGACGCGGCAGAAGTGGGCATGGTGGGGAACACTGGTATACTTTAGCTGGCTGACACTGTCGTGGACGCTAACGCTGATGCGTTCCAGTTGGCTGGATATGTTGGCCGCGTTGGAGTTTCCACCTTACGAGATGGAGATATTGGAACGGCTCCCATTCCGGGGAAGCCACTTTGCAGTATTGGTAGGGATCCCCTTCGTGCTGACGCTGGGGCTGATTCTGCAATCATGGAGTCATTTTCAGGGTAGAGAAAAGCACTGACGGCCAGGTTCAAAAAAAACGAAACATGATCCCATAAAACTCCGCACGGAGGACATACGGAATGGAACTCTTGTTTTCAGCTCTCTTGATCATCATCTGGGTAAAAAACCTGGCAATCCTATCGGCCATAAAATGGATTGCGCACGAGGGCAAAAACCACGTGGACTATCTTGACCACGCCCTGCCGGACAAAAGAGTTGACAAGGATACATATTATGAGTCCTTCGAGAAACATCATGGAAACTTTTTTCCTTTTGGCGTCAAGGACTTTCGGTTAAGAAGGCTCATTCAGACCTTGAAAAATGCGGGCAACCTCAGCAGTAAAATAGGTGCATTTCTCCTGACCATTTTTCAAAAAACCCTATTCCAATACTATGTTTTGACGAACGCTGTCGTCTTCCTTATCTTCGCTCTATACGTCACGGACCTCTCGTCACTTGGTATGACGGGCATCGAATTCTTGGGGACCCCCTTGTCCACACTCCTGATCGCATTGACACTGGTGTCGATCATCGTCATGAATATCCTCATCGAGGTAGAAGTATGTGTGGGTCACATCATCCTCGATGACTATGCAAAGTACTTCCATATGCTTTGTCCCACACACACGCCCTTTGCGGCTTCTTCCTCGATCCTCCTGGGTACTCAGGTCATCTTGGTTATCGGCGGGACGATTCTTTTCACCAATGCTGGGCACGTGTTCTTTTCCTACCTGGCATTTGATGCCTTCTCAGGGAACCTTTTACCTCCCTATCCCCTGTATGACAGGCTTCTGATCCCTATTCAATGCCTTTACTATACGCTAACAACCCTAACCACGGTCGGATACGGCGATATCAAGCCTGCCAACATCATAGGGCAGTTGGTCTCGATCGGCATCCAGCTACAAGGGCTTGGACTCCTCACCTTCATTTTAGCCATCTACTGGTCTACCAGGAAAAAGCTGTAATAAGCCTAGCTATCCACTATGGAGCGTAAAATAACCTATGGAAGTAACTATTGCCACTCTTGCAGATTTCGAACCCTGGCTCGCGTTGGCTCAAGAGGTCGAGCCGCTCTTCGGCCCCATGGTCGCCGAGCCCTCATTTCACCAGGCGCTGAAGGATGCACTCCAGACCGGCAGCGCCTTCTGCATCCGCGAAGAGGCTGCACCGCCAGGGGCTCCTCTGTGCGGCGGCATCGTGATTGCACCGGAAGCCAACGAGATCGCCTGGTTTGCCGTCGCAGAGCGTTATCAGGGCTGTGGCTTCGGCAAAGCTCTTCTGGCCCATGCCCTCTCACAGTTAAACCCGAACCGGGACATCACCGTCCAGACCTTCGATGCCACGAGCGAGGCAGGACGTCCCGCACGACACCTCTATCAACGTTTCGGGTTTACGGATCACCAGCCGGGTCAACCCACCCCAACCAACATTCCAACCGTATTTATGGTTCGGGAGAAGAATACACCATGATCTGGGAGAAAACCGGCAAAGAGATGGTCCACGTCCCGGAAGGTGTGTTCCTCTACGGCGAGAAGAAAGAAGAGCGCGATCTGCCCGGGTTTTGGATCGACAGGACACCCGTCACCAATGCAGAGTACCAGCGGTTCCTGGACGCCCATCCCGAGCATCCCGTCCCCTTCTCCACGGAAGCCTGGGCCCAGCCGTACAACTGGGACAGACAGACACGCACCTTCCCGGCGGGTAAGGATAGACATCCCGTGGGGCTGGTGGCCTGGTACGACGCAGAAGCCTACGCTGCATGGGCCGGAGGACGGCCTCCCAGCGAAGAGGAATGGGAAAAAGCAGCCCGCGGCACCGATGGACGCCGATATCCCTGGGGCGCTTGGGAAGAGGGCCGCTGCAACAGCGCCGAAGCCGGTCTCACGACCACCACGCCAGTAGACGCCTATTCGCCCGCCGGGGACAGCCCCTATGGATGCGTGGACATGGTTGGCAACGTCTGGGAATGGGCCACGACCAAGAATGGGCTGAACTGGGTCGTGCGGGGCGGCTCATTCATCAACGAGAAGCTCTATGTCCGCTGCACCTTCCGCGATTGGGATCTCCCCAACTCCGGCATCAGGCTCTACGGCTTCCGGATTGTCGTCTGTCCATGAATCCGGCAGCCCAAAGACAAAGACTTCGTGTGAATTCGTGAAATTCGTGGCCAAAAAGCATCCGATGGAGGAGACAATGGTGAACAGCTTCAAAACGCGTTTAAAGAACGGCGAGCCCTTGATCGGGCCGCTGGTGACGTTAGGCTCTCCCGATGTAGCGGAGATCATGGCCCTCGTCGGCTTCGACTATCTGTGGATCGAGACCGAGCACGCGCCAACGGACTTCGTCCATGCACAAACCATGATCCAGGCCGTCGGCGGACGCTGCCCCTGCCTGGTCCGCATCCCGGAGAACAAAGAGGTGTGGTTCAAGAAGGCGCTGGACATCGGGTGCAATGGCCTGGTGGTGCCACAGATCAAGTCGGCGGAGGAGGCCCAGGAGGCGGTGACATGGAGCCGCTACCCTCCGTTGGGCCAGCGCAGCGTCGGCGTATCGCGGGCCCACAGCTACGGGATGGCTTTTCAGGAGTACGTCAGCACGGCGAACGAGGAGCTGACGCTCGTGCTCCAGGTGGAACACATCGAGGGCGTCCGGAACATCGCCTCGATCGTCCAGGTGCCCGGCATCGATGCGATCCTCATTGGGCCGTTCGACCTCTCCGGCAGCCTGGGCCTCCTCGGGCAGATCACCCACCCACAGGTCCAAGCGGCCATCGAGGAGATACGAAGCCACTGCCAGGCAGCCGGCGTGCCCTTAGGGATTTTCACCGTGGATGCGCAGTCCGCAAAGCAGTACATCGCCAGGGGGTTCAACCTCATCGCCCTGAGCATCGACGCCTCTTACTTATGGCAGGCGGCCAGGAGAGCACTGGACGACGTCCGAGGATAGATGAACTCTCTTACACCCGAAGCAATCATAGCTTCCTGCCGCAGCCGGCCGGGGCTCTACATCCACGTCCCCTTTTGCAGCTCGCTCTGCCCCTTCTGCCCCTATAACAAGGTCCTTTACCAGAAAGATCGAGCACAGCGCTACTTCGCCGCACTGACCCGAGAGTTGGAGGCCTACCTCGCGCATATCGAGGGCGCCTTCTCCTCCGTCTACATCGGCGGCGGGACGCCCACCCTATGCCTGGATGAGCTTGCGGCCTGCCTCGAACGGATCCCCGTTCAAGGCGAACGCGCCATCGAAGTGCTCCCCAATCACGCCGATCAGGCGACAGTCGCCAGGCTGCACGCGCTGGGGATCACCCACGTGAGCCTGGGCCTCCAGTCCTTCGATGCCGACATGCTCCGCTACCTCCGGCGGCCCAACTCAGTGGCGGATAACGTCCGGGCACTGGAAAACACCGTGGGGCACTTTGCCTGCGTCGACGCCGATCTCATCTTCGATGTGGCATTCCAGGACAGTGCCGCCTTCCTGCACGACGTCGAGATCTGCCTGCGCAGCGGCGTGGATCAGCTCTCCACCTATCCACTCATGCGCTTCGGCTACACGCCCTTCGGGAAGGCCACCCATCACGCGACAAAGGAGCACGAGGTCCTCAGAGCTGCGCAAGCACTCGCAGAGAGCTACGGCTACGAGCGGCGCTCCGTCTGGACGTTCAACCGGCAGGCCGGCCCCACCTACTCCTCGATCACGCGGGAGCACTACATCGGCATCGGAGCCGGGAGCGCGACCTACACCGGGCGCTATTTTCTGCTCAATACCTTTTCCGTCGAGCGGTACATAGCGGAAGCTGGGGCGGGACAGCTTCCATTGGCACGGATGATCCGTCTTGGAAAACTGAGAGCCGCCGCCTACGCTCTCTTCTGGCAGGCCTACACCGGCTCGATCGACGTGGAGCGGTTTGAGGCGCTGTACCCCGCCGCACCTCTGCTTCGCTGGCTGCTGCAGGCAAGTGTCCGAGCCGGCTGGCTGACGATCGAAGGGAATACGGCCAGGCTCACTCCCGCCGGGTACGACCGGTACCACGACCTGGAACGGTGGGTGACCTATCACTTCATCGAGCCGCTGTGGGCAGAGATGCTCGGCGCGGCTGCTGAGCCGGGCATGGTGCAGGGCGCACGGAGTAGTTGGCGCCGCCGCCTCTGGCTGTACCTTATCGGAGTAAGAAATGCAGCCCGGCGCTAAATCCTCCGCTGGCGCTCAGGGCAGGCGCGTCGGGCGACATACAAAGCCCGCTGATGAACTTCAAATAATGGCTCCCCTGAAGAAACAAGGGCATCACA